>JBGSUZ010000111.1:0-2826 GCA_041753235.1 Acidaminobacteraceae bacterium | reverse complement strand
GGGTTGGCTGTCCGTTACGCCAATGGGTAAGCTGAATTTCCTCTGGATTGAACCTAAGCACCGTAGTAAAGGCTATGGCAGGGCGGCGATTGTTAAAGCGACTGAAGTCACTGGCGCAAAGCAACTCAGCGCTGCCTTTGTGAACAATGGTTTCGTAGAAGGGTTTTTACGTAAAATGCAATTTCAGAAAGACGCTATAGAACAGTATGAAATGTTTAAACTCGTTGACACGCGTGATGTGGTTTGAGGAAAGGGGTCGTCTTATGAAGCGTAAGAGATTGGTTATTTGGATTGGGTAAGGGGACTTCGTAGTTTATGAGGACCTAGGTGTGTGAAAAATGAACCAAACGAAAAGCGCCTCTGCTGTGAAAGCAGGGGCGCTTTTCGTTTTTGGTGCGTCTATTCCTCAATCAACCCAACCGCCCGAATAGGCGATCCAGAACCATCCCTAATTTTAAGTGGCAATCCAAAATACAAAAACCGCTTACCGGCAACAGCTCCAAGGTTACAAAGGTTCTCCGTATTGGTAATGTCATAAGCGCCACAGACGTGGTGGCCTGCAAATTCAATATCGTTCGGGTGGTCAATGGCTGGCGCATCCACACCAATGTTGACCACCCCTGATTCTGCTAGGAAATTGGCAGTCGCACGGCTAATGCCGGTGTACTCTTTTTGCCAAAGGTCTGTGCCAAAGTTACGGTCGTAGTGACCGGTATACATAAGGAAAATATCACCGCGCTCAATGCTTAGGCCGGCTTTTCTGAGTGCTTCTTGAATATCTTCCGGTTCAATGCTGCGTTCGTAGCGGATATGGGTCAAATCTACACATATAGCACTGCCCCAAAAGTAGGACAAGTCCATTTTGTCTATAGTCAGGCCAGAGGGCTTGTATTCCCAGACGCCATCCGAGTGCGTACCACCGTGCTCGCTAATCAGTAAGTTGCGTGCGGAAAAGCCAAGGGTGGGACTGCCTGTTTGCTGTTGGTTTGCTTCGTGGGTCATATTGGTCATAATAAAGGTAGGCTGATGCATCGGAAAAACCGACATGCCTTGAAAAATCTCTTGTGATAGGTCGACAAGTTTAAGTGCCATTACGTATAACCTCCCTAAAAGGCGGCAAAATTAGGCCGCTACTTTACTTATATCAATTATATAAAGAAAAAAAACAGAATGTCACTAAAAAATTCACAAATACTTTGCATAATTCAGAATATTTTGTGTGAAAAAATGTTAATAGTTGCTAAAGTCACGTCCAGTTTATTTTGATAGGATAAAATTATGAAAAACTGTGACAGATGTACGACGACAGAAGACGATAAAAAATGCGGGTCTTATGAAGCGTTAAACAGAATTTTCACGAAAAAGCATTGGTGATGTTTGGACAATGAATTAATGGATATCTTAACCGATAGCGGCTTTTCTTTGTCAGGTTTAGACAAAGGTAAGAAACGCTGTTGTCACTTACATCTCTAAAAACGTAAAATGGGATTAGGATCGATGATTATGTGTGGGTTTATGAAATTTACACAAGAGAGGCAAGTGAATATTTTCAACTGCCCGAACCTAATGCCTCAATCATGGAGGAGGAAGCTCAATGTCAGCAGATCAAAAGTACGTTCTTGCAGTACCTAATTTCAGTGATGGCAGAAATAAAGCCGCTATTGATGAAATAGTGGGTGCTGTAAGCGGTGTTACATCGGTTAAAATTGTGGCCGTTGAACCTGAATACAACTTCAACAGAACGGTTCTTACATTTATATGTGAGCCACAGTATGTAAAAGAAGCAATGATGGTTATGGCAAAGCACGTTTACAAACACGTAGACATGCAAGTTCAAAAAGGCGATCACCCAAGAATTGGTGCGCTCGACACAGCACCTGTATTCCCGCTTCAAAACATATCTATTGAAGAAGTTAAAACTTTGGCAGAGGAAATTGGTGTAAGCTTGTTTGAAACTTTCCAAACGCCTGTTTATTTCTCAGGACTCAATGCTAGAACAGACTTCAAAAAGTCTAATACGAATATCCGCAAAGGACAGTACGAAGGTCTGAAAGCGCTCTTAGAGGAGGAAAACCATCCTGACCGCGACATGAGAAAACCGGACTTATCAGTAGACGGCAAACTTAGCCCTAATATGGGTGGTTGTACGGTTAGTGCGGACTTCGAAGGCCTCACTGCTTACAATGTCTTCCTTGAAACAGAAGACACTAAATTAGCCAACGAAATCGCTAAGGTGGTTAAATCGCCTGAAACTGGTTGGACTTCAATTAAAGGCATTGGCTTTAAAGACGATGGTCATGTGGGCACAGCCGTGTCTATGAACGTATTCGACGCAGCTAATACACCGCTTGCAATGCTCAGAAAATTCATTGAAGGTGAAGCTGAGAAGCGCGGCACTAAAGTGATTGGCACACAACTTGTTGGACCTGTTAAACTTCAGTACTTAGTAGATTCTGCTAAGACTTATGGTTTTGAGTTCACTGGAGACTACGACGCGTTAATTACCTGCCTTGCAGACAACATGGGACTTGAAGATCTTAAAGCAACATCAATCATCGAATATCATCTACAAGCTTAATGTTAAATCATTAAGCGACACGTATTGAGTAAGAGACCCGCAGTTCTTATCTAATTTTGGAGGTTATGACTGATGAAAACAGACGTACAGATTGCACAGGAAGCGAAGATGCACCCGATCAAGGATGTAGCGGCAAAACTGGGACTGGGAGAAGATGACCTGGAGCTCTACGGGAAATACAAGGCTAAGATCCACCTGGACGTGCTGGATCGGTACAAGGACAAGCCTGACGGCAAGCTGATCCTCGT
>JBGSUZ010000110.1:0-3514 GCA_041753235.1 Acidaminobacteraceae bacterium | reverse complement strand
TAGGGCAGGACTTTGATTTGAGTCATTCTTGGAAAATGTATCATGGCACACGAGTACCTGGTTTTCCAATGCATCCGCATAGGGGCTTTGAGACGGTTACTATCGTTTTAGAAGGTTTTGTAGACCACTTTGATTCAGGAGGAGGTTCAGGGCGTTATGGCATGGGCGACGTTCAGTGGATGACCGCAGGTGCAGGGCTTCAACATGCTGAAATGTTCCCTCTGCTCCAACAAAATTCAGGCAATAAACTGCACTTGTTTCAGGTTTGGTTGAATTTGCCTAAATGCAGTAAATTTGTAGAACCACATTATAAAATGCTATGGAACGAAGAAATTCCAAAACATACAATAGCACATGAAGAGGGCAGCTGCTCAGAAGTAACGGTTATTGCTGGAGCGTTTGAAGGCATAAAAGCACCTAGTCCAGCACCTGACTCTTGGGCTGCAACGCCAGAAAACCATGTACAAATTTTTATAATGCATATAGCAAAAGGACAAACCGTAGCCTTAGCCAGTCCATCGGATACCGTTCAAAGAAGTTTCTATTTTTATAAAGGCAGTCAGTTGCAAATTCAGACGGACCTAGAATCAGCTCAATTGAAAGTTAACCGGATGGCAGCTGTTGCACCGGGGAAAATTCAACTGACTGCAATTGAATCTGATGCTTACGTATTGTTACTTGGTGCAGAACCTATAGGTGAGCCTGTTGTTATGTATGGGCCGTTTGTTATGAACAGCAAACAGGAAATTCAAGAAGCTTATGCAGATTATGAACGAACCCAATTTGGCGGTTGGCCGTGGGAACGACGAGACCCAGTTCATGCGCTAGCTACTGGGCGAATTGCCCACTATGGAGATGGGCGCACTGAATCACCTAAGTAATTAGGGTTATGACTATTGAGAGAAGTTATTCACGCGGGGTTTTCATAGCCTCGCGTTTTTTTCTGAATTCAAGTATAGGCAAATCACCTTGAATAAGCTTTTCATCCATTTTAAGTTCTGTTTTTAAAGGCACTTGCGTTAAGACGACCCGTCTGTCTTGGTGTAAGATAATACGATTAGAGAGCTGACTCATTAAGCCTATCAGCTGTTTTGCGACAGGAAATTGCCCAAAGCGATGGTAAAACCTAAGGTAGATATGGGTATTGTCTTCGTCCACTGGGGCGAAGGCAGCGACAATTCTGACCTGATCTGAAATAATATTCTGCCAGGTATTAGGCATTTGAAGTTGCAGGTGGAAGTGACGCTTGTAGTCGGGAATTTCATTGGGTTTTAGGGGCGTTTGCCCTTGGTCGGTTTCATTAATAACATAGAAAGTCATGAGGTCGTTTTCCCACTCAACAACGGGGCCGTTGACGAGAGTTTTGTCCCCTTTGCCGATGGTGCTGGCATGGACGAATGGCAAATGAACCACATCCAGTTGATTTTCCACAGCACGAGTATAGTGAACGGGCCATGTTTCAGAAAAACTGCTATAAGAATAACCTTGTCTTAGTTCTTTGAAAAATGGAATTTCAGGCAGTGTGTCATCGTTTTCTAACGCAGTAGCAGGCGCATACCACAGCCATATGAAACCATAAGCTTCCCTTACGGGGTAGCGGTTAACGTTGAATCGTTCAGGTACTTGATTTTTTAAACCATTTGCCGGAATAACGACAACCTTGCCGCTGGCGTCGTATTCGAAACCATGGAAAGGACATTGAATGCGGTCTCTAACCAACTTGCCTTTATGCAGAGCAGCACCTCTATGGCAGCAACGGTCGAATATACACTGAATTTCACCAGTAGACTTGCGCCAGAAAACCAATTTTTCATTGAGCCTTGTAACACCTATCAATTTATTTTTAGGGACTTCTTTAGCCTCTAGTACTGCATACCAAGTATTTGGAATCATATGAATCACCTCTCAAGAACTTAGATACCCCCAAGTGGTTTTTATTATGCAAAGTGGGGTAAAAATAGAGAATAGGCTAATGCTTTGGGAGGTCTTTATGGAAGAATTACATAGCAAAAAAGACAGGTTATCCAATTTAGGATACTTTATATTGACAGTTATAGCTGTGTTTATAATCTCATTTTTTGTGTTGTTTTTTGTAGAAAAGCAAATCCGTAGCGTACAATTTAGTGAACTCAAGCTAAGAGAAGATAGATTGGTAAATATAGAAAATGATTTTATGGGTAAGGAATTCGGCTTAATTATTTCAGATTTGTACTATTTAAAATATGCACATAATGGCTTGATTATGGATAGTGATTCGTATGATGAGATTGCCGCCATCTGGGCAGAGTTCTCAACACACCGTATTATTTATGACCAGATTCGTTTTATTGACATCAATGGCGATGAAAAAATACGCATCAATTATAGATCAGGCAAAGGGCAGATTGTACCAAAATCGCAATTGTCGAATAAAAAAGAGCGATACTATTTTTATGAGTCGATGGGTTTAAGCGATGGCGGTATCCATATATCGCCAATGGATCTCAATACTGAAAATGGACAAGTGGAAGCCCCTAATAAACCGATGTTGAGGTTTTCCACACCGATATATGGCAAAGAGGGTCGGATTAAAGGCATACTGGTGCTGAATTACTTGGTTGAAGACACTTTAGTTAGTTTCAAAAAGTTAGCGCAAAATAGTGCAGGCGAACTGGTACTGCTTAATGCAGATGGGTATTGGCTGACGAACGAAAACCCTAGTTTAGAATGGAATTTTATGTTTGAAAATAGAAAAGAACTTAATTTTAAAGCGAAGTTTCCACTGGAATGGGAGTTTATTGTCAGTAGTAATGGACAGCGGTTAACGAATGAAGGCCTCTTTACCTTTTCAGAGGTCGACTTGCAGCAGAAAATAGAGTTGCATCGTCATACCGATGAAGCAGGTCAACTTTATTTAAGTGGGGGCAAATGGTATATCGTATCTAATATACCGAGAAATGGTGCATATGCATCTTATTTTGTTGATCAACCTAGCGCTTTGATCGTGGACGTGCTTAAGAAAAACAGTCTCTATTTTTTATTGATACTCTGCATCTCTTTGCTACTGGCAGTGGTTATTCAAGTGAATCGAAAAACTTATGCAAGAATTAAGTATTTTTCTGAGTTTGACCCACTGACTAAAGTCTACAATAGGCGGGCGGGAATAACGCGTCTCAATCAGTTAATTCCTGTAGATGAGCGGCGGCATTTCCTGATGAGTCTTTGTTTTATAGACGTGAATGGTTTAAAACAAGTAAATGATACTTTAGGACACCGACTAGGAGATGAGCTCATTGTAACAGTAGTGGACGTTATTCAATCGGCTATTCGTGGAGATGATTTTGTTATTCGCATGGGTGGGGATGAGTTTCTTATTGTACTCAGCGGCACTGACTCAGATGAAGCTGAAAAAGTTTGGGAAAGGATACGATTAGGCTATGAGCATATCAATGAAACTGAGAATAGGGGTTATTTGGTAAGTGTAAGTCATGGAATTGTCGGTCACAAAGAGCATCATAAATCAGAAATCGATGAC
>JBGSUZ010000109.1:0-3382 GCA_041753235.1 Acidaminobacteraceae bacterium | reverse complement strand
GAGCAAAGCGACGGGAGAAAAAACGCCCGTCGCGCCATGCGGTGAATATGGAAAGAGCTTAACTTGATAGGTCATTCAAACAAATTATTTTACTACCTTTACTTTCATAATAGTGTAGCATTTCGTCAATTTTTCTTTTATCATAACTGGTAATGCAATCTGATAAGACATTAACGCCAAAATTTGCTTTGCGTAAGTTGTAACAGGTTGATTTGATACAAGCAACGGCATCAGCTCCTGCTATATAGAACTCACTTATTTCATTTTTACTAATAAACTCTGCAAATGCTTCACTGGTTAATGCGTTTCCTTTAGATTTTGTAAACACATTTTCTGATACGATTTTCATGTCCGGAACTAATTCAGCCCCATATGTATTGGGTTTAAAGGTCCTCGTGCCGGCAGATAAGTTTTCATGCCTGATATAAACCACATGAATATTTTTATCGACTGCCCAATCAATCGCTTGGTTGATGTTGTCAATGATTTCCTTGTAATTCTTTGTGATGTCATTTTGAATATCTATTACAACTAAAGCTGTCTTTTGCATTGGTTATTCTCCCCAATCTCCCATTATTCGTCAATAAACCATTTTACAAACCTCTTACTGTGTCAAAGTCATTAGTGTATAGAAATATGCTTGTTCTTGTGTTTTATAAAGGTTATACCAAGCATCCAGCACTTCTGGCAATAAAACATCCAGTGCCCTAAGCACATCTACAGCAAACTCTAAAGGGGCTATGCCAGTAGCCGTGATCAAGTTTCCATCAATTACAGAAGGTTGTTGAATATAATTATTTTCTCCTGCATAGTTAGGACATATCATTTTAAGATATCCTAAATCATTACTGGTATGATTTCTTGAATCTAAAAGTCCATTTTGAGCAAGCGCCATTGTCGCACCACAAATCGCTGCAACAATAATGTTCTTCTCAATGCATTGTTTTGCCAAATTCAATATAGGCTGATGAACTAAATCCATCCACGTTTCACCACCGGGTAGAATTAAAGCATCATTATCCTCTATATTGCATTCTTTCAAGTCGATATCCGGCATTATTCTCAAGCCGCCCATTGTTGTCACATAGTTCTTTTCTACGCCTACAGTTACTACTTTAACGGGCGATGCATCCTTTTTGAAATACCTTCCTGAGTTTAACTCAGCAGTCAAAAATCCGATTTCCCAATCTGCCATTGTATCAAATACATAAACGAATACGGTTCTGCTCATAAAAATTCCTCCATGTGTTTATACGTTATGTTTATCCTTACAATGGTGATTATATAACAACTTCCCTGACAGCTGCTGTCAGGGAAGTTGTTATGCTTGATAATATTCCATTAACTCTAAGGCTCTTTCATATAGTTTTTCTTTGCAGCTCTTTGGTTCAATGACTTGAATAGCCTTACCATAGGGTAGAAGTAAGTGCACTGCATACTCATGAAGCACGTGGCTATCCATCAAAAATACGGCTTGGTTTAAAGTCCTCTCTTTCAAATGATAAGACATGAACCAATGACTGCAAAAATCGTCTAGCGCCTCTGCTCTACCTTGTATAACCAATGAACTCATGTCTGGATTATTGTCCATATCCGGCATTAGGCTTCTTAAAAAGAACTCTTTTACTGAAAAATCCTTCGGACGAACAAATACGCTTTCAGTGGGGGTCATTTTAATAATACGTTCCACTCGAAAATTTCTGATTTCACCCCTTAAATGACAAAATCCTATAACATACCATTTGCTGCACCAATACAATACCCCATAAGGATCAATCATTCTTAACCGATGTTTCTCTTCGCTTTTTGTCCGATATTCAATTTCAATAGACTGTTCGTTCGCAGTAGCTAACGTTAACGCCTCTAGCAAAGCTTTAAGACTTGGGGCAATCTGAGCTTTTGCAACTTCAAAACCTACTATATGCCGATTAAGAATATCCTCTTGTTCCTGAGTTGAATACAATCTTAATTTTTCTACTGCACTACTTAGAACATCACTAAAAGGATAGCCTGAGTCCTTTGCATGAGTAGCTGCATAGAGCAGTGCCTTTTTTTCTTCCATATCAAAAACCAATGGTGCTTGATGAAAACCATTCATCAAAGAATACCCACCATTATGACCAGAATCTGAAATAATTGGCACACCACTTGTGCTTAGAGAATCAATATAACGGTAAACGGTTCGTATATTGAGTTCCAATTTTTCAGCAATTTGCTGAGCTGTAATCTTTTTATTGGAGTTCAGCATCCATAAAATTGCTAGCATGTTGTCGTTTTTTGGCATTGTGGGATTTCCTTTCCCTCGAGTATTTTGGGTCATGAGTTGCCGCTTCTATGTGCCTTGGCGGAAATCAAAATTGCTACAACTACATATTGGAGCATGTTCTACTCCAGTAAAGCCAACCAAAGCAACCCGCTTTTATGAAACCTGACTTTTGCTATTCACAGCCCTCCACAGGTCATATCGATTTATCATCCATTAAAGAGTCCATCACTTTCATAAGCCGCCTGTGCTTGTTCATGTGTGGGAACCGCCGCTACTTGATATAACGTTTGGTGTTCTTTAAACAATCGGTTTGATATTCGCGTCGCCCAATCGACTAATACTTCAGGATTGAGGGATCGGTGTTCATGTAGGAATACAACGGCGTAGTAGGGTTTTAACGGAGGACTTTCCATATCCATAATGGTTTGACTCTCCATCAATCTCCGGTTACATTCACTGATGGTTGGTTGATAGTCCTCATAATATAAGGCTCCAATGAAATATTCGATATCACCATTTTTCAACTCAACATATTTTCTGTGAAAATCCGGAAATTGGATATCATCCTTTTCCATAAAACTGTTATCATCAATTATTTCTTCCAATGCCAGTAAGTTGATGAAATCAAAGTTGAAAAAAGTTTCATCCCCTTTAGAATCATTCGTAATTTTAAATTCTACACACCCAGCGTTGATTTTGTCAAACTGACCGATTCCATAAACGCTGTACCAATAGTCCCAATGTCTGATTTGAATATATCTATGGATTATAATCACCACCCTTCTTACCTTTGAGCATTCTAAAGCTTCATATCCGCACCTTTAGCACCGATTCTACCCGCTAAACTGAGCACACTCCAACGTGGCTTGAGTAGACAAAAATTCATGTCTTGAATACCTATTGCGGCCTTGGCGGAAGGATATTTAACATTTGAATTTATTTTTAATAGTGTAAGGAAATCACTAATGCTCATCTTTAAGCCCATTAATTAATCGATCAAAATCTGACTGAAATAACTGATTTTGAACAATTCGATATCTCAAATTCATTTCTGAATAATGAAATATTATGATTTGTTAAATAATTCTATTTACTCACGCTATAAAAGTCAGAGAT
>JBGSUZ010000108.1:0-9215 GCA_041753235.1 Acidaminobacteraceae bacterium | reverse complement strand
TTATTTTATGGCACTCCTATTCATTACAAAAGTTTGGATTCGTCAATAGAGCAATGTGAAGCTATAAAAAAGATAGTATAGACTACTTCAAAGAGAGTTGTTTCAAAAGTTATAAGACTTTTGAACGACTCTTTTTTTTATCCAAAAGCAAAACTAAGAATGTTAAAATATGATAAAAAGAGTATGATAAACTGAAAAATATTAATTAATAGCAATATATGTACGAACTGTGTAAATAATAATATCAATGTTTAACTTGTGCAAATTATAATATACGAATAAAATAAACTGTACAACAAACTAGAAAAGTGGTCAAAATTGCCCGCTTAATTCACAGAATATTTTCTATTATCCGAAAGTTACAAAAAGAATTGGTCTAGGATTAGAATAATAATCTGTGAAAATCAGTACATAAGCTTCTCAAATTAAAGGGGGAAACAAAGTATGAAAAAACACATGTCATTGTTATTGTCATTAGCACTTGTTACAACCATGTTTGCTGGTTGTGCAAAGCAAACAAATGACAATCAAGCAACTACGACAAGCGCCGAAGCAACTAAGAAAGAAATTGCGACAAAGGTTATTTCGGGAGATGAAACGATTCCGAATGCAGCTAAAAACAGATCAAATGCAAAAGATACGGTTGTTGTGGGTATGACGGAAGTAAAGGGCGAATTCTTGCCAGTCTATTACTCTACTGCATACGACGGTTATGTTGTTAAATTGCTCTTTGATTCACTTTTCGAGAACGATGAGTCGGGTAATTATACAATTCCTAAACTTGCAGAGAGTTACGAACTTACGAATGAAAACAAGACTTATACGTTCAAGCTTAGAAAAGATGCTAAATGGTCAGATGGCAAACCTTTTACAGCGAAGGATATTGAAAACACTTTCTTAATAATGGCGGATAAGTCATACGATGGTCGTTATGTAACGGTTGTTGACAAACTTGCTGGTTATGAAGATTACAGAGATGGTAAGGCTAAGACATTTGAAGGTGTTAAAGTAATTGATGAGTACACGATTGCTTTCAACTGTAAAGATGCTAACGTTACTAACTTTGCGAATGTAGCTAGTTTCCCAATCATGCCAGCGCACATTTATACTTATGAGTCTGGTAATACAAAAAAAATCAGAGATCTTATGAACAAGAATGCTATTGTAGGCTCTGGTAGATATACCTTGGTAAACTTTAAGCCAAAACAGTATATTGAGTTAGCTGCAAATCCAAATTGGTTTGGTGGTAAAGTGAATGTTCCAAAACTTATCGTTAAGTTCACAACACCAGATAACCAGTTCCAAGAACTACAAGCAGGGAATGTTGACATTCAAACTGCTATTCCTGCAAGAGCAGAAAATGAAGCACAAATTAAGGAGATTGGTTTCCTTTCTACTAACGTATATCCAGGTAACTCATACGGCTACTTAGGCTTCAACTTAAGAGATGAGAGACTTGCAGATGTAAAAGTAAGACAGGCACTTACCTATGGCTTTAACAGACAAGCGATTATTGATCTTTATTATAATGGTAATGGTACGGTGTGTAATGTACCAATCTCACAGGTTTCGTGGGCTTTTACAAATGAAATCAACAAATACGAGTACAACCCGGAAACTGCTAACAAAATGTTAGACGAAGCTGGTTGGGTAATGGGTTCTGATGGTATTAGAGAAAAGAATGGTAAAAAACTCAGCTTTGTTTGGGATGCATCAACAACATCTAAATTTACAGAGACGATGATTCCAATGCTTAAAGCAGATTGGCAAAAAATTGGGGTTAAAGTAGAACCAAATCTAATGGAGTTCAATGCACTTGTTGAAAAAGTATTTACAAAGCAAGACTTTGACTTGTATAATATGTCGTGGTCACTTGGTACTGAGCCGTCATCGAGAGAACTTTTCCATTCGTCGTATGATATTCCGGATGGTAATAACTCTGTTGGTTTAAGAGATCCTGAGCTTGATAAATTAATGACGGATGCTGAATTGGAATTTGACCAAGTGAAGAGAACAGAGTTAATGCACAACTTTGCAAGAAAAATCAATGAGTTATTACCTTATATGTTCTTAGCACAAGCGGATATATGGGATGTTTCAAACGTTAGGGTCAAGAACTTTAAGGTTTCTCCTTACTGTGATTGGACATACTTCATTGACGATATTGAGTTGGATCAATAGAAATATAAATTAAATTATGTAAAAAAAAGGGGTTCAGTTTATCTGAATCCCTTTTTTATGCGATTAAATGGGTATAAATCAAAATGAGCTATTGACACAACTATATAAATGTAATCATAATAAAAAGAGAACAAATATCATTTGGTTTATGTTAATTAATAATATTAGTTTATAAGAAAGAAGGAGACATATGAATATAGGCTTAATCGGTTTAGGAAAAATGGGTGCCAATCTTGCACTGCAAATGATGGACAAAGGATACGATCCAGTCGTGTATAATCGCTCGTCAGAAAAGACGATGGACTTTATAGAAAGAGGCTTTAGAGGTGCTTTTAGTCTTGAAGAGTTAATGGACCAACTTCCAAGTCCAAGAGTTATTTGGTTGATGGTACCAGCCGGGGAAACGGTAGACAATTTGATTGATCAGCTTATTGGCATGATTTCAAAAGAAGATATAGTGATTGATGGTGGCAATTCAAATTACAAGGATACAATTAGACGTGCAGAGCGGCTTGCATCAGAAGGTTTTAGATATATGGATGCTGGAACGAGTGGTGGTACGACCGGTGCTAGAAATGGTGCTTGTATGATGGTTGGAGGAAGTCCTGAAGACTACGCAGTGGTTGAACCTATGCTTAAAAAATTAACAGTACCTGGCGGACTTGGTCATATGGGTGCAAGCGGTAGTGGTCACTTCGTTAAAATGATTCACAATGGGATTGAATATGGCATGATGCAAGCCATTGCAGAAGGTTTTGACATACTCAAAGCTTCAAACTATGGTTTAGACTTAGCACAGGTTTCAGAAGTGTGGGGCAATGGCTCAATTATTTCAAGTTTTCTTATTGATATGACAACAAATGCGCTCAAGAAAAATCCTGAACTAGAAGGCATTGCAGATAAAGTAGATTCAAGCGGTGAAGGCTTATGGTCATTAGAGGCAGCTCTTGAGTTAGGTATACCTGCTTATGTACTTTCGGCAGCACTCATGAAACGCTATGAATCGAAGCAAGAAGAACGCTATACAAATAAATTACTAGCAGCTATGCGCAACGAATTTGGAGGACATGCGATCCACAGGGATGGTGAATAAACCATGCATCATGCATTAATTTACATCTTTGGTGGTACCGGTGACCTTAGCTTTAAAAAGCTCTATCCAGCATTTTATGCTCTTTTTAGAAAAGGGGATTTGCCGGAGCAATTCAATTTAATTGTACTTGGGCGCAGAACAATCGAGACAGAAGATATTCGCAATCAAATAGATGAGCGCTTGTCGCGAGAACTAATAAACGAAGAAGACCGTGAACGATTAAATGCTTTTCTCAAGCGCATAGAGTATTTTTCAATGAATTTTGAATCACAAGAGGCTTATGAGAGCTTAAATCAGCTATCCTGCGAACTATGTAAGGAGGAACAGGCGGGTAAAATCGCCTATTTAGCAACTGCACCAGAATATTTTGAACAAATTGCACGTCATTTAACGTGTTCTGGAATTTTACAAAAAAACAATGAAAACCACAGAATCGTTATAGAAAAACCTTTTGGAAAGAATTTGGAAAGCGCTTCACAAATTGACCATTCACTTCAAGCGTGCTTAGCAGCCAATCAGATTTACAGAATGGACCATTACCTGGGTAAATCAATGATTCAGAATCTGATGATTTTAAGATTTTCGAACGCCATTTTTGAAGCAGCTTGGAGTTGCCGTTTTATTGACCATGTTCAAATCACTGTATCAGAAGACATTGGTGTAGGCGATCGAGGCGGTTATTATGATCATTCTGGTGCAATACGGGACATGATTCAAAGTCACTTGCTCCAAATTGTGGCACTTATAACTATGAATCAACCAAAAACACTGCATTACGATGACTTAGCCGACGAAAAGGTCAAAGTACTTAAAGCGATGAAGGTTCATAATATTGAGACAGATTTAATTATGGGGCAATATGGCTCAAACGGCGTTCAACCAGCTTACAGAGAAGAAAAGGGGGTCGATCCACAGTCTTGCACAGAAACGTTTGTGGCTCTAAAAATGCAAATTGAGAACGAACGCTGGAAAGGCGTCGACTTTTTCCTGAGAACAGGTAAGCACCTAAAACGCAGAGTAGCAGAAGTGACAATTTTTTATAAGAATAATTTGCCCAATATAAAATATAAAAATGCACCTCAAAATCGGTTAACCATAAGAATTCAGCCCGATGAGGGAACCACCTTCCATTTTAATTTAATGGAACCTAGCAATGAACAAAATATCATCGAGCGAGAGATGGATTTTTGTCAAAGTTGTCTGTTGATAGAGGATAGTCCTGAGGCTTATGAAAAGTTGATCTATGATGTGCTGCAGGCAGATAGAACACTCTATACCCGGTGGGACGAAGTAGAAGCCTCATGGCGGTTTATAGACCAAATGTTAATGCCGTGCAAAGAGCGCCAATTAGTGCTTCACCCCTATGAAATTGGTAGTTGGGGGCCAAAAGCGGCAAGCGAATTAATGGATTCAGGCAGAGCCTGGGTGGAGGGAGATTAATGAAATTAATAGACATATCAATGCCCGTTTCACCGGAAATGATGGTTTACAAGAATAGAGAAGAAAAGAAACCCATCTTTAAGCCGATGAAGACCTACGACAATAGCGACTTTTATGAGAGTCGACTCGACTTAGACCTGCATACGGGCACTCATGTAGATACGCCGCTTCATATGCTGGAAAATGGCGCAACGATGGAGCAAATTGAATTAGATCACTGGCATGGAAAGGCTAAAGTGATTGACTTAACAAGCGTTTCGGAGGCAATTCACGTCGAAGACCTTCGCGAACACGCGCTATTAGCGGGAGACATTGTACTGCTGAAAACAAAGAATAGCCTAACGGAAAACTTTGACCCTGATTTCGTCTACTTAGCAGAAGATGCCGCAGAGTTTCTGTCGCAATTAGGGGTCAAAGGTGTTGGTATAGATGCACTTGGCATAGAACGTGCTCAAGCGAATCACGCGACACATAAAAGACTATTTGAAAGTCAGTGTTTTATTCTGGAAGGCTTACGACTGGCTCATGTTGACGCCGGTAGATACTATCTAATGGCACTTCCAATAAACCTTGTTGGGACAGAAGCATCTCCTGTTAGAGCGGTTTTGCTTCAAGAAGACTGAACTGGTTATAAACTATGATGAGTTAATAAAAGCGCGAATCTTAGCAGTGGTAAACTGCAAAGGTTCGCGCTTTTGGGTTTATAGAGGTCTTTTACTTATTTAAAATGAAGGTCTAATGATGAATTTTATAGATGGCTATTTGATTAGGTGAAAGGTCAAGTGTCAACTGGGATGGTGACAGTAATAACTTACCATCCCCTTCGCCGAGTAACTGTTTTGTTTCGCCATTAAGTATAAAGTCATCTGAGAGTGGCACGGTTTCACTCATCGCTTTGTTTCGTAAGTTCATAATCACCAAAATACCTTCGCCGTCTTTACGGACCTCATAAACCAATATATCCTTTGAGGTTTTATAAGCTCTAACGGTTCCTGTTGTAATAACTGACTCGGACTGTCTTAGCGTTAGTAAGGTGTGATAGTAGTCCAGCATTGGATTATTTTCAACTTTGTCCCATGTCATGTCCCTGCGATTGTCGGGGTCGCCTTTACCTTCCATGCCGATTTCAGTGCCGTAATAGATCATGGGAATGGCAGGGTAGGTCATAATAAAAGCCAGTGCCTGTTTGGTATAAGCTTTCCCATTAACCGTAAGGTAACGGGGGTTGTCATGATTGTCTATAAAAATGCCATTGAGACTCGGTTGCTTGAAGAACTTTTCCTTTTCCAAAGCACTGATAAGCGATGAAGAACTGCCGGTTCTGTTGAAAGTGCCAGTAATCCCTTTATAAAGAGAATAGTTGGTCAGCCCGTCAATGCCTTCATCGTTATAAAGCTGCATATAGCGCGTATTGTCATTCCAAACCTCACCTATGAAGTAGAAGTCAGGAAATTCTGACTTGACCGCTTGGGTAAAAGTTTTCCAAAAAGGACGAGGGACATGACGCACCGTGTCGAGACGCATACCGTCAATGCCTGTTTTTCGAATCCAGTCCTTTGCATTATTCGTTAAATAATTTGCCACTTCGGGGTTTTCAGTGTTGAGGTCGGGGAGACCAAATAGCCAATTGTTCTCTACTTCATTCAAGTCTGACCAGTTGCTGATATTTTGACGTTTGTGGAACCAGTCTTTTTTATTAGGGTCGCTAAGCCATGGGGTCTCTTCGCCAGTATGGTTGACAATGTAGTCAAGGATTACCTTCATACCTTTTTTATGGGCCTCGTCTACAAATGTTTTAAATTCTGCTTCAGTGCCTAAATGGGGGTCAATTTGCTCAAAGTCTATTGTCCAGTAGCCATGATAGCCTTTAGGCTGATTTTTTAGAATAGGCGTTACCCAAATGGCTGTTGTGCCGAGGGATTTTATGTAGTCCAGCGACTGCGTAAGGCCTACAAAGTCACCACCGTGGTAGGCTTGTGCTGCATTTTTATCTACATCCTGAAAACTATTATTCTCTAAAGAGCCATCTTTAAAACGGTCAGTAAGGACAAAGTATATGATGTCATTGCTGCTAAACGTTTCAGAAGGTTTTGGTTCAGTACTGACTTGGCAAGCAGTCAAGCTAAAACTAAGGGCTATAAATAGTGCGGCGAAGCGCGCATTAAGCATTTTCAATCAAATCACTCCTTCAAACTTTATTGTAATCGATTTAACAACAAGGTGCAACCGATTGCACGAATTGTGTTATAATCAGACTTAATTAAACAAACTACAAAACGCATCAAAAAATAGAAGGAGTGAAATGCATGTACAGACTGGAACTAGCAGATTTAAAGGATAAGCAAACACTTAGAGAAACTGAATATTTACTAACCAATGGACTAGGCGGGTACGCCTCATCAACCGTAACAGGCTGTCATACACGTAAGTATCACGGTGTTTTAGTGGCATCGCTTAACCCACCGGTAGAACGTTTTATGACAGTGTCAAAACTAATAGAAGCTATAAGTGTTGCAAATACAGAGGTTTCTCTTAATTCATATGATATTTCAACTAGCGAAAGTCATGAAACCGATTGCCTAAAAACCTTTGAAAAAGACTGGGGTGTTCACTTTACATATGCGCTTGAAACGGGTTTAACACTAAAAAAAAGCCTTTACCTGCTTCAGGGAGAGAACACCGCTTTAGTACGCTATGAAATTAACAGTCCCTTGTCAGGATGTATGAAATTGCGCCCAGAACTAAGCATTCGCGACCACCATGAGGTGAGTAGCCCAGAGGGCCATGAGCCATTATGGCATGAAGCCAGCAAACAGGTGCAAATTGAAAGTGCTCACCTACCAAACGGACTAAAAATAGCATTAAAGTCAGATCTGTCAGAGCCAGTATTAGCAAGCCTAAAACCGATTAACCAGTGGACAGGCCCATATTATCTGTCGAACGAAGCAGAACGGGGTCTTCAAGAAACAGAATATACGTATGTCCCTTTTGAATGGCACATTGAATTTGAGGCGAACCAACCGCTTATTTTTAATGTCATTGTGACCACAGAAATGGAACTGCCCAAGGAGACACCGAAAAAAATAATCCATCAAATTAAAGCACACCATGAAGCCTTACTATTAAAATGTAAAGCAAAAGGAGAATCACTCTCAAATGCGTTAAAACCCGCACAAGAAGCATTAGTTATTGCGGCATCCGACTTCATTGTTAACCGTGCTTCTACAGGTAAATCAACCATACTAGCAGGGTACCCATGGTTCACTGACTGGGGCAGAGACAGCATGATCTCGCTGTCAGGTCTTACGCTGTCCGCAGGTCGTCCAGAGAAGTTTAGAGAAATTTACGAGACCTTTGAACGGTACATGAAGGACGGTATTTTGCCAAACGTATTCCCAGACAAAGGCGATGAACCCCGTTATAATACAGTAGATGCAACCCTTTGGATGCCTATTGCCATGCTGCGTTACTACGAGGAAACAAAAGACATCGACTATGTGAAAGCGCATTTTCTCCCAACGATTCAGCAAATCATTCAGCACTATAGCAAGGGAACGCTGAATAATACCTACATGGACACGGACGGCCTCATTTGGTCAGGCGATGAAAGCACACAACTTACGTGGATGGACGTAAAAGTAAACGGCTGGGTGGTAACACCACGTCATGGAAAGGCTGTCGAAATTAATGCACTGTGGTATAATACCTTACAAATAGGTTATTTTTTTAACATTATGGGTAACGAATATGAATCAAAAGAGGCAGAGGCTTGGCTTCAACTGGCAGACAAAGTGAAAGAGAGCTTTGTAAAAACCTTTTGGAATGAGGCTGGGAGCTATTTGTACGATGTAGTACGAGGTGACGAGAAGCTGGACTATATACGTCCAAACCAACTTTTTGCCCTTTCACTTCCGTATCCGCTTTTAGAAGAAAAACGTGCCCAAAGTGTCTTTGAAGTGGTAAAATTACACTTGTGGATGCCGTTTGGCTTAAGAAGTCTTTCGCCAATGGATGCTGAGTATCGTGGTTATTATGGTGGCAATGTCCTTTCTAGAGACGGCGCTTACCATAGAGGAACTGGCTGGGGATGGCTTATAGGGCCATATCTAGATGCTTATTACCGGGTAGAAATCGGTTTAGGCAAAACAGAAAACGAAGTCATGGACGCCATTGAATTAATGGTTCTAAAAGCGTGCACCCACCTTGAAACAATCTGTTTAGGACAATTTTGTGAAAACTTTGACGGCGATGAGCCCTTCCATGGAAGAGGCTGCATGGCTCAAGCCTGGTCTGTGGCAGAACTGCTGCGCTGGGTCGCTAAAATAAATGATTTTAAGCTAGGGAGGGCAACTTCATGAAGCAAACGACAACGATCCAAACCAAACAATTTCAAATCGTAGCAACCCCTGTATCCAATGACATTTTAAGAATCAGTTATGTACCACTGGGTGAAAAAGCACCACAACCTAGTCTGGGTGTCGTTCTTAAAGCAGCTGTCCAT
>JBGSUZ010000107.1:0-3344 GCA_041753235.1 Acidaminobacteraceae bacterium | reverse complement strand
TCTGGTGGCAGTGGTAATTGGCTCTTCAATGAAGATGGCATGATTTTCACACAGACTCAAGGCTATAGCTGCAACTTGGCTGTTTTAAAGCCAAATGGCATAGTTGAAGCATACTCATCGCTTGACGGCAGCATTTTTGACTACGTTCAGTTAGGTAACCAAATTGTCTTTAATGCCCTGCTCGACCACCAGCCTTTAGAGCTTTATGCACTTGAAAACAACAACCTGACACAGCTTACTGAACTCAACCCAGGTTATGGGGACAGCATTTTCCTCTCCACACCTGAGCATTTTAGTTTTGAAAGCGCCAAGGGCATTACTATAGACGGTTTTGTCATGAAACCTAGAAACTTCAACGAGTCTCGCCGCTACCCTGCTATCTTGAATATTCACGGTGGCCCTAAAACGGTCTATGGCAGCGTCTACTACCACGAAATGCAGTACTGGGCATCTGAAGGTTACGCAGTTATTTTCTGTAACCCTCGTGGAAGCGATGGCAAAGGCGATGCCTTCGCTGATATTAGAGGCCTCTACGGCTCTATCGACTATGACGACCTCATGGCCTTTGTAGATGAAACCATTACAAGACACCCTTGGATTAGACACGACCAACTAGGCGTTACAGGTGGTTCTTACGGTGGTTTTATGACAAACTGGATAGTAGGACATACTCAACGGTTCAAAGCCGCCGCTACACAGCGCTCAATTGCCAATTGGGTTAGCATGTACAGCACTTCAGATATTGGCTACTTCTTTACCAAGGATCAAATTGGTCCAACCCCATGGTCAGACATAGACAAACTTTGGGATCACTCCCCGCTTAAATACGCTGACCAAATTAAAACACCACTTTTGGTCATCCACTCAGAAGAAGACTACCGTTGCTGGGTAGTTGAAGGTATGCAAATGTTTACTGCCTTAAAAGTCAATCGCATTCCTTCAAAAATGGTTATGTTCCACGGTGAAAATCACGAACTCAGCAGAGGCGGAAAGCCTCAAAACCGCGTCAAGCGTTTAAAAGAAATCACTGACTGGATGAATACCTACGTCAGAGCAAACGAATAGTCCATATTCTTAAAGTAATTCTTTAAAATAGTCCTAAAAAAGCAGACCCAATGAAATAAACTTCTTCGGGTCTGCTTTTTATCGGTCGTTTTTATTTAATTTATTTTCCTAATCTTCTTCCTCATCGTTTTCAAGAAAACTGCCGACCACATCTGGCACGAAAGTCTGCTCAGAAATTGGCGGTCTTACATAACCAAAATTTTCTTGTTTGGTTGGCAGATGAATCTTTGACATTTCAACTTCCTTGTACTCGAATTGGCTAAGCAAATGCGAAATACAATTGATGCGCGCATGACGCTTTATGTCCGCCTCTACAACATACCACGGTGCTTGTTTTATGTCTGTATGCGCAAACATAGCATCCTTAGCCATAGAATAATCCACCCAGCGACTCCTAGACTCCAAGTCCATAGGGCTGATTTTCCAGCGTTTAGTAGGATCGTTGATTCTCTCTTGGAAACGTTTTTCTTGTTCTTCATCACTCACTGAGAACCAATATTTAATGAGAACAATACCCGAACGCACTAGCATGCGCTCAAATTCCGGGCAGCTTCTCATAAATTCTTGATATTCCTGTTCACTGCAAAAGCCCATAACTTTTTCAACACCAGCTCGGTTATACCAGCTTCGGTCAAAAATCACCATTTCTCCCTTTGAAGGCAAATTTGCAACATAGCGTTGAAAATACCACTGTCCTTTTTCTTTATCTGTAGGTGTCCCTAGTGCTACAACACGGCAAACCCGAGGGTTTAACGGATGTGTTATCGTCTTGATTACGCCACCCTTGCCAGCCGCGTCACGGCCTTCAAAAATAACGACCACTCGTAGTCCCTGTTGTTTGACCCATTCTTGAAGCTTAACGAGTTCTATATTGTATTTCTCAATAAGCTTAGCGTACTTTTTCTTACTGAGCTTATCTATTTTATCTTTTGACATAAGAATCCCCCCTCTTGTGATTATTGGCTTATTACCCAATTCTCATATCTTCAAGCGGGGGGATTTGTTTGTTTATTTAATAGATAGTTGGCACCGCCAAACTATTTCATACGCTTAAGTACTTCAACTAAGAATGTGTATACGCTTTCTGTTGAAGAAATACTAAGTTTTTCTTCTGGTGTATGCACATCATAAAGGTTTGGTCCAATTGAAACCATATCAATGTTTCCTACTTTTTCAGTAAGTAGTCCGCATTCAAGACCAGCATGGATTGCATCTACATGCATTTCATTACCAGTGATTTCTTTATAAACAACGCCCATCAAATCTCTGATTGGAGACTCTAATTGGAAGGCCCACTCAGGGTAATCCGCAACGAGTTCTGAAACTGCGCCATTTGCTTCTGCAAGCATTTGAATACGCTCATTAATTTCATTTTTGAGACTCTTAACACTGCTTCTAACCGCATTGTTCATTTTAATAACGTCTTCTTTAGTTTCTAAAACGCCAATATTATTTGAACTTTCAACAAGACCAGCAATGCTGTGGTTCATTGTTTCAACGCCGTTTGGAAGGAGTCTGAGGAAGTTTACGAATGCTTTAAGTGTTTTTGCACTGAATACATTAGCTGGTTTTTCAACGTTCGTAAGTTCGAAGAAGATACCAGGGTCAGCAGCGGCAAATTCATTTTGGAAAATTGCTTCCATCTCTTTGATTTTAGCTTCTACTAAAGGCATGTCCGCTTCGTTAGCACCAATAGTTGCATGGCAGAATTTTGTAATAGCATTCATTTTCTCGCCACCGTAAACTTCTGTCACTTCAACGTTTAAACCTTCAAGTGCTTTAAGTACACGCGCCATTAATTTAATAGCGTTTGCACGGTTTTTATTAATTTCTATACCCGAGTGTCCACCAAGAAGACCTTTGATAGTGAGTTTCTTGAACACTGTTTTAGTAGCAGCAGTCCATTCGATAGGAAGGGTAACAATGTTGTTAACACCGCCAGCACAAGAAGCCAGCATAACGCCTTCTTCTTCTGAGTCGATATTGATGAGTGTCTTACCCGAAATATTCTCAGGAATCAAAGCACCAGCTCCGTCCATACCTGTTTCTTCAGCAACTGTTACAAGCACTTCAAGTGCAGGGTGCTGAAGGTCATTAGAATCTAAAATTGCAAGTGACATGGCAACAGCAATGCCGTTGTCCGCGCCAAGTGTTGTTTCTTTAGCTTTGAGGAAGTCGCCATCTACCCATAATTCTACAGGGTCTTTTGAGAAGTCATGGTTACTGCCTTCTTTTTTAACGCATACCATATCCATGTGTCCTTGGAGGATTACCGCCGG
>JBGSUZ010000106.1:0-1761 GCA_041753235.1 Acidaminobacteraceae bacterium | reverse complement strand
CGCTGAATATAGTTCGTTCATCGAGAAACAAGTTACTAATTTAATAATTTGACTCTTTAATTTCAAAATATGCCTGTGGCTTTTTACAGGTTGGACAAACAGCAGGTGCATTGTCACCCTCATGTACATAACCGCATTCTCTGCACTTCCATCTTACCTTGCCATTTTTAGTGAAAACTTCACCCTTTGACAGGTTTTCTGCAAGTTTCAAGTAGCGTTTCTCATGCTCTGCTTCTACACTCGAAATGAGTTTATAGGAGCCTGCAACTGCCTTAAAGCCCTCTTCCTCTGCCACCTTAGCAAATTCAGGATAAAGCATAGTGTGCTCTTCATTTTCACCCGCAGCTGCGGCCTTTAAGTTTTCTAAGGTTGTACCTACCTTGCCTGCTGGGTATGCTGCTGTAATTTCAAGCGCTTCACCAGCTGTTAAGTAATTGAAGAAAATTTCTGCATGGACGCGTTCGTTGTCTGCAGTTTCAAGAAACAGTGCTGCGATTTGCTCGTAGCCTTCTTCAACTGCTTTCTTAGCGAACATCGTATAGCGGTTCCTCGCCTGTGATTCACCTGCAAAAGACTTGAGCAGGTTTTTTTCCGTTTGAGTCCCTTTTATCTCTGCCAATGGTATCTCCTCCTTAAAATAACTTAAATGACTTTAAGCGATTACCGGTGGAACGAATACTCTTGTTGCAAGCTCTCTATCGAGAAGCAAGATGCCATCGCCCTTGCCATCGATTAATCTAAGCTGACTTAAAATCTGCTCAACATTCGCTTCCTCTTCAACTTGTTCGTCTACAAACCACTTGAAGAAGCTGTTAGACGCATGGTCTTTTTCTTCAATAGCCACGTCGACCAAGTTGTTGATTAGGTCAGTCACGTGAAGCTCGTGCTTGAGAACATCCTCAAAAGCTTCAACAATGCTGTTCCAATCATGTTTAGGTGTTTCGAATGTCGTAAGGAGGACACGACCGCCTCTTTCATTCACATAATCATAAAATCTTAAAGCATGGAACTGCTCTTCTTCAAATTGAACTCTCATCCAGTTCGCAAAGCCAGGAAGTCCTTTGCTTTGGAAATAAGCGGACATAGAGAGATATAAATATGCAGAGTAGAATTCTGCATTAATTTGCGCATTGATAACATCTGCTATTCGTTGTTTTAACATAAGAAATCTCCTTATCTTACTGTGTAAATCTATTGTCAATTTCTATGATTAGGGGCCTATAAATTTGATTTCCAGTGACCGTGGACGTTACAATATTCTCTTGCCACAACTTCCTTTGCTTCTGTATGGAAGAAGGCCACAGGATCGTCGCCAGGGTTCAAGAATGCTGTGAGTACGCCAAACTCAGTGATGAGTTCTACCCACTGAATATAGTGCTCAGCAGTCATAGGATGCAATGTTGAGCCTACTGTTACTTTATAGCCGCCCTCAATTCTTTCGATTACAGGAACGTGCTTTTCTGTTGCTGAATCCGCTGTTTTCTCTTCCATCATATTCATTGGCTGGCCACAGCAATTAAGTGCACCGCCACCAACATGATAAACTTCAACGATATTGCCGCAAACTTCACATTTGTAGACTTCTAACTTTTTAGGCATTTAGATTTCCTCCAAACCGATTTTAGTGGATGGTTTCCAGACAACGGTCACAAATACCTTTAAAATATACGTGCTTTTGATTGATTTGGAATCCTGCTAGGTCTTCGACCTCCACGGTTTCCATTGAGACTGCAAAGTCTGCTACACGTCCACATTTTTCAC
>JBGSUZ010000105.1:0-7145 GCA_041753235.1 Acidaminobacteraceae bacterium | reverse complement strand
GATGGTCTAAACATACCCTGTTGCATAATTATTGTTGATTTGTATAAATCAATTTCAGTATTATTTTGACTGTAAGCTCTTGTGTTAGTTAATTCATTGGCCTGCTTAGTAGGTTTAAATAATACAATTTTTTCGTTTTTATAAAGGTAACCATCTTTGTAATAAGTTTCAATCACTTGTGATTGTGGTATTGATGAGTAAGCTTACTGGGTTACAATATCATAAAAAAAAATAAAAAGTCAATACATAATTGTAAAATATATTTTATATATCCTAATATTAACATTAAAAGTTTACTATTCATTATAATAAAATAAAAAGCAGATTTTGTTGCATATTATAGCAACAAAATCTGCTTTTTTAGATTAATGCTTAAGATTAAAAACTAACAATTTGTTATACTTAAAAAGATAGTAACCGACTGCATAAGATCCGTTTACTTACAAAGTGCTTCAATATATGCCGTTAAGCTTTTTTCTTCAATCGTCACGGAACCGTCAGCCATGCTGACCATTAACTTAAAGAAGTTTATGTAAAGTTGTGATTCGGTTTGGTATAGATTTTCAAGGTGACCTGGCACAAAAATAATTTCCAGTGGGCCATCAAAATGATTATAATCTGCATTTTGAACTAAGTGGTCGAGGTTTAACTGCTTGACGGGCTGCATCATCGCCTCAGTAATGCCAAGGTCTTCCATCATCCACATGTGGTTATTCCAAAAACGGCCTGCTTCACGGCTGCTTGGTTTAAATATTTCTCTGTTAGAAATGGCGCTGAGGGTCTGACGGGCTTGTTCAGGCGAAAAATTGTCGTTGTATAATGGTTTCATGTGTTCATGTTCCACCATTGAGTAAATGTATTTTTCACCGACTTTTTCTTTTTCGCTAGTGGCTTTCCAGTAATAAAGCAGCATTTCCATCAGTTCTAAGTTTACTTTGATTGATTGAATCATTGGGTTTCACTCCTTGTCTGGGTTGAGTCGCTGCGAGACAGATACATTCTTTGGTTGTTTCGTGCGACCACACAATAAAAAATATGATACAAATTCCGTAAACATTCAAAAAAATTATAACATAGCTTGAGGAACACGAAAAGCAATTAAGGAGGCATTTGTATGGCAGGTGTCGTCAGATATCTGATAGGCAGAAGTGGCACGGGTAAAACCTATCAAATTTATAAAGAGATTATAGCCTTGCAAGAGAAGAAGTTAGGCTCTAAAGGTTTTTTAATAGTACCAGAGCAATTTACACTGCAGGCAGAGCAAAGTTTGGCTGCGGAGGAGAGTCCACTGCTTGAAGCAGAGGTGGAACTGGCAAAGGGCGGCGGTATAGGCGGCGTTACCGTTACCAGTTTTAGTCGGCTAATTCGCCAAGTGCTTGAAGAAACGGGACTGCCTCAGGGGCAGCAAATGGACACGGTAGGTAAAACCATACTGGTTAAAAAGGCGTTTATGGACTGTCAAAAAAACTTAGAAGTTTTTTCAAAGGTTCACGAGCGTTCAGGGTTCTTACAACTGTTCACTTCTTTTCTTTCAGAACTCAAACAGGGTAATGTAGCACCAGAAGCCCTATTAAACGTTGAGGAAGGCTTAAGTGCGACAACGCGGGCCAAGCTTAAAGACACGGCGCTTGTCTATGCCAAAGTCAATGAATGGATGACCGGTAATTTTGTAGATGAAGAGACCCGCTACGCCCTCATGGCGGAAGCGGTGCTGAAATCTGAACGGTTAAAAGACGCTCATATTTGGATAGACGGCTTCTATTTCTTTAATGGCCTAGAGCACCAAATCCTTCAAGCGTTTGCTAAACAAGCGGCTTCACTGACAGTTGCCCTGACCTTTGACCCACTGGAAAAAGAACCTGAGGAAATTTTCTGGGCGCCAAATGACGCCTTTAAAACCATGAAAAAAGCATTTGAAGAAAACGGAATTAAGCAAACTGAGCGCCTTTTTGAAAGTACAACGCATTTGGTAAAAGCAGAGGACTTAAAACACCTAGAGGCCAACCTCTTTCACTTCCCGGGGACTTTCTATGAAAAAACACCTGAGGCCCTCAAGTTGACCCAATTTGAGTCGCCTCTGCAAGAAGTCACGTGGGTCTGTGCGGAAATTCGGCGCCTTGTTCTTGAAAAGGGCGTTGCTTATTCTGAAATTGCAGTGATTCACCATCAAAGTGGTGTCTACGAACCCCTATTGAAGCGTTTTGCTAAGCAAAGCGATATCCCTGTGTTTATTAATGAAAGACGCCAACTGACCCATAGTCCACTTGTAACCTATTTACGTTCAGTACTGGAGCTGTTTCAAGGCAGTTGGAAGACAGAACCGCTCATGCGTGCTTTAAAAAGCGGCATGCTCTTAGAAACGAAAGCGGACATAGACAAGCTAGAGGTTTATGCACTGGAAAAGGGTCTTAGGGGGAAAAAATGGGACAAGGTGATAGCGCAAGACGAGGCATTAGAGGTGGTTCGTCTTCGTATCATCAATCGGTTTAAAGGCTTGGAAAAACAGCTTAAAGCCTGTAAAACAGTAGATGACTATACCAAAACCCTATGGCAGCACCTTGAGTCAGAGGAAAGCGGTCTTATGACGCACTATGAAGCTTTGATGGCTGAATTAGCGGCGGCAGAAGACTTTGAAACCCTAAGTGACCTGAGCAGTGCATGGCAGGGTGTCGTCGCGGTTTTCGACCAGTTAAGTGTGGTTAGCGGCGAAACACCTATGACTCTAAAAACATACGGCGAACTGCTCAGCGCGGCTTTTGCGATAAAAGAAATGGGCATGTTACCAACCAATTACGACCGAGTTCATGTCGGCAGCCTAGATTATTTCAAAAGCAAAAACATGCCCTATGTCTTTTTCCTAGGCTTCAATGACGGCTGGGTGCCTTCTATAAACGACGGTAGCGGTATTTTGGCAGACGAGGAAAAGGTGAAACTAAGGGCACTGGGACTCCCCCTCAAATCCGATGGGGAACTCATGGCAAAAAATGAACTCTTTTTAATTTATCAGGCTTTAACAAAGGCCAGTCATGGACTCTATGTGAGTTGCAGTCTAACCGATACAGCGGGTAAACCACTAAGACCCTCCATGTACTGGGAGCGGTTCAAGCAGGTATTTCCCAAATTAACCCCTGAATTTATCAGCAACACGACGCTGTTAAAATCCTTATCGGACACCCACCTAAACAGCTTGATTGCGAACACCGCAGAAGGGCTGAGACAAATGGTCGCAGGTTACCCCGAAGACGCTTATTGGCTAGAACGCTTTGACTATTTGGCGAAGACTGACGCTTTGACGGTACAGGCTAATCGCATGGCGCAGAGTCTTTACCACAATAACCAGCCCAAACCCATGAGTCGCGGCCTGTCTAAGAAATTATACGGCGAAGACATTCATGCCAGCGTGACGCGACTAGAAGCCTTCAACGCCTGTCCGTTTTCCCATTTTGTCCGATTTGGGCTAAGACCGAAGAAGCAAAAGGCTTTTGAACTTTCACTGCCGGACATGGGGAATTTATTCCATCAATCTGTGGAACATTTCGCGGTGGAAGCCCTTCACAAAGACCCAGAAGCGGGCCGTAACCTTTCAGAGGAACAGGTCGCGCATATGATGGACCGCATCGTGGATCAGACTCTAGAAACGGAGCGCTACGAAGTATTCCGCTCGGACGCCCGCTCTGCCTATATGGTCAACAAACTAAAACGCACAGGTAAACGGGCAGCGAAGCTCATGCTGGCACATCTTAGAAAAGGCGTATTTGACCCTAAAGCTTTTGAAGTCGGGTTTGGCATGTCTGCGGGCAATATTCCGCCTATCTGCATTGAACTTAGCGGTGGTGAGCGCATTTACCTAGAAGGGCGCATAGACAGAATAGACGTGTATGACAGTGGGCAGAGTCGTTATGTGAAGGTTATCGACTATAAGTCAGGCTTTAAAAAGTACCATTTAGGCGATGTATACAACGGCCTGCAAATACAGCTGATGGTTTATATGGACGCGGTCCTATCAGCACCGGAGTCGTTTTCGTTGAACGACCCTGTATACCCAGCAGGTGTCTTCTATTTTAAAATTGACGACCCAATGGTAGAAGCGGAAAACCTAAGCGAAGCGGACATTGAAGCTGCTATTAGTAAACAACTGAAAATGGACGGACTCGTGGTAGGTGACCGCTATGTGGCGGCATTTATGGACGAGGACTTAAAAGAAGACGGCAGTCGTTCGGAAGTCATACCCTTTGAAGTGAAAAAAGAGGGAGAACCGGGGCGTTTTGCGTCTTATTTGTCCAATGAACATTTTCAGGCGTTATTAAACCATGTGCGCCATGAGGTGACTGTGGTTTGTGAGCAAATGATTGACGGGCAGGTGCAAGTGTCTCCGTACCGCTGTGGTTCGGAAATAGCCTGTGACCGTTGTGACTATAAAGGGCTTTGTCAATTTGACTTAAGCCTTAGAGACAATGACTATAGAAATTTAGTCCGCCTTGAACGGGAAAGTTTAATACAGCGGCTAGAAGGCAGAGAGGAGGCGGCGCACAGTGGCACAGTGGACGACGGCACAGCAGGCGGCAATTGAAGCAAGAGACTGTAACTTACTCATATCTGCCGCGGCAGGTTCAGGCAAGACAGCGGTACTGGTAGAAAGGATTATTCAGCTTATTTTAGAAGATCAGATTGGCATTGACCGCTTACTGATTGTGACCTTTTCCAATGCGGC
Organism: Acidaminobacteraceae bacterium; assembly: GCA_041753235.1. Lineage (GTDB taxonomy): Bacteria > Bacillota > Clostridia > Peptostreptococcales > Acidaminobacteraceae > JBGSUZ01. Next base: position 2,434 of record JBGSUZ010000105.1, on the reverse strand, counting down.
GGCTGGAGAAATGCGGGATAGAATTCTAAAAGCACTGACAGATGCGCTGAGTCAGCACCCAGAGCAGGCGCCATTTTTACGAAAGCAGATCAACCGCATTGGCAAGGCTTATATTATGACCCTGCATGCGTTTTGTAACGACATTGTGCGCAAGCATTTTATAGAAATAGGCTTAGACCCCTCATTTAAAATTGGGGAAGTCAACACCATGGCCCTCATGAAGCAAGAGGCGCTCGGGCAAGTGCTGGAAGCCGCCTATGCGGAGGGGGACGAGGATTTTGCCTACCTGACGGAAAGTTATGGTGGCAACCGCTCAGACGACAAGCTACAAGCACTGATTCAAAAAGTTCATGGGTTTATACAGTCTCAGCCTAAACCCTTAGCTTGGTTAGAAGAAGCCGTTCAGGGTCTAGACATGAATGCGGAAGACTTTGACGCGTCAAGGGCGGCTAAGGCACTCATGCACTATGTAAGCATTGAGTTTGAGGGCATTCTTCATTTGGCACGGGTTGGCCTTGAAAAATGTTTAGAGCCAGATGGGCCAGCTGAATACGAGTCGAATTTCAACAGCGACCTAGATGGCCTAGAGGTCATTGCAGAGGCCTTAAAAGGCGGCTATACGGAAGCGATGGTGGCTATTAATGCCATGAGTTTTACGCGGCTAACGAGTATCAAAAAAGACCGTAAACTGGAAATTTCAGAAATTTTAATGGAAGATGCAAAGTCGGCAAGGGACCAAGTGAAGAAAAAATTGGCAGAGCTAAAAGCCTGTTACTTTGCAAAAGAAGTGCCAGATATTTTGGAAGAACTCGGATTCCTTCACGGCAAAATGAAACGGCTGGCGGAGCTAGTGGGAGAGTACCAAGCGGCTTATCAGGAAATGAAGCTAGAGAAGAATTTATTAGACTTCAATGACCTAGAGCACTATGCGCTGGAAATACTGGAGAATGCCTCTATCTGCGAGCTGTACCGCGAGCAGTTTGCCCATATTTTCCTAGATGAATATCAAGACGCCAACATCGTGCAGGAGACTTTGATTCAACGCATTCAGCGCACGAATAACGTCTTTTTGGTAGGAGACGTTAAGCAAAGTATTTATAAATTTAGATTGGCGGATCCAAGCCTATTTTTGGACAAGCAGAAGCGCTTTCCAGTAGAACCGGGATATGAGAACAGACGCATTGACTTGTCTATGAATTTTAGAACTTGTGGGGAAGTACTGGCAGTGGTCAATGACTTTTTTGCCAGAATCATGTCGGAAAATCTAGGTGAGATTGAATACGATGCCAGCCAGTACCTATACAACGGCATGACATTCCCAGAGGCAGCTGAACCAACGGTTGCTCTCCATGTCTTAGACTTAGGCGAACAAAAAACACTAGACGAAGAAATTCAGTATATGAAAACAGCAGAACTAGAAGCCCATTATGTAGCGGCTCAAATTAAAAGCGTACTGGGAAAGCCTTTTTATAATCCTAAAAGTAAGGTCGAAAAGCCACTTACTTATGGCGATGTGGTCGTGCTTCTTCGAAGTACGAAGCAGTGGGCAAATACCTTTAATGAAGTCTTTGCTCAGTGGGGGATTCCTGTATTTGTAGACGTGGGAACCAGCTTCTTTGAAGCGCTGGAAGTCACTATGCTACTGAGTTTGCTGAAAATTATAGACAATCGGCACAGAGATTTGGAGTGGATGACGGTCCTGCGCTCCCCAATTGTGGGTCTTAGTGTAGACGATTTGGCAAGCATTCGCAGTGAACACCAAGACGGCAGTTTTTATGAGGCGCTTTTAAGCTACACTCAGAATGCTGTAGAAGACCAGAATAAGTCGCTGGTAGAAGCCTTGCAGGCGTTTGTCACAAAACTTGACCACTGGACACGCACCGCAACATTTAAAAGGTTGGACGACTGGTTATGGGAAATTCTCGACGAAACTCAGTTCTATGCATATTGTGGGGCTATGCCAGAAGGTCCAGGCCGTCAAGCAAATTTGAGACAACTGATTGATAGGGCAGGTGCTCTGGAAGGACAGCCTGAAAGTGGTCTTTATCATTTTATTCAGGTCATTGAACGCATGGAAAAGAGCGGCAACGACTTGGAAGCTGCGAAACTCATGCCAGAGCAAGAAGACGCTGTACGCATAATGAGTATTCATAAAAGTAAGGGGCTGGAGTTCCCATTAGTCATTGTGGCAGGACTAGGCAAACGCTTTAATTTAAGTGACACCTATGAAGACGTAATGGTTCACAAACACCTTGGCTTAGGCCCTAAATACGTAGACTGGGTGGGCCGTAACTACCGCTTCACCTTCCCGCAACTTGCCATGCGAAAACAAATGACCAATGAAATGCTCTCAGAAGAAATGCGGATTCTTTATGTAGCGCTTACAAGACCCGTCAATGCCCTCTGGTTAGTAGGCAGTACAACCAACTGGGAG
>JBGSUZ010000104.1:0-3912 GCA_041753235.1 Acidaminobacteraceae bacterium | reverse complement strand
TCCATGTATTCACTCATGTCAATTCTCAATAGGTTTTCCTCACTGTCAAAGAGTGCTTCTGCCAGAGCTTTTGCTAATTCTGTTTTACCCACGCCTGTAGGACCAAGGAACAGGAAACTTCCGATTGGTTTACTAGGATCTTTGATGCCCGCCCTTGAACGTAAAATTGCATCACTGACTTTTGACACCGCCTCGTCCTGACCAATAACTCGTTTGTGTAAGTGGTCTTCAAGCTCCAGTAATTTTGCTTTTTCGCCTTCTACCAATTTAGACAAGGGAATGCCCGTCCATCGAGAAACGATTTTTGCAATTTCTTCGGGTGTGATGGTCTCTCTCAGTAAAGAACTGTCTGCCTTTTGGTCTAAGGCTTGTTGGAGATGAAGCAGTTTTTTCTCGAGTTCCGGCAGCTTACCATATTTATACTCTGCGGCCTTGTTCAGGTCATAAGCGCGCTCAGCTTCTTCTATTGCAAAGTTGATGTCTTCTATTTCTTCTTTTATTTGATTGATTTGGTCTAGTCCTGTTTTTTCATTTTCCCATTTCATTTTTAAGACACTAAACTGTTCCTTTTTCTCAGCTACCTGTTTTTGAAGGGATAGTCTGCGCTCAGCTGTCTGTGGGTCATTTTCGTTCATCATCGCTGCGACTTCAATTTCAAGGGTCATAATCTCTCTTGAAATTTCATCTAGCTCTGTTGGCATGGAGAGCAGCTCTGTCTTAATAAGGGCACAAGCCTCGTCCACTAAGTCTATTGCCTTATCTGGCATAAAGCGGTCGTTAATATACCGTTGGGACAGTACAGCTGCTTGAACGAGACTTTGGTCAGTTATACGAACGCCATGAAATAACTCGTAACGCTCTTTTAAGCCCCTTAAAATGGTAATTGTGTCCTCCACACTTGGTTCATTTACCATAACGGGTTGGAAACGACGTTCTAGGGCAGAGTCTTTTTCAATATACTTTCTATATTCATTTAGCGTTGTTGCTCCTATACAGCGGAGTTCACCTCTTGCTAACATTGGCTTGAGCATGTTACCGGCATCCATGGCGCCCTCTGTCTTGCCCGCACCGACAATTAAGTGGAGTTCGTCAATGAAGAGAAGAATCCCACCATCGGATTTACTAATTTCGTCTAGTACTGCTTTTAGGCGCTCTTCGAACTCTCCACGGTACTTGGCGCCCGCTACTAAGGCCCCCATGTCTAATGAAAATACGCGCTTGTCCTTTAAATTGTCTGGCACGTCTCCACGGACGATTCTATGAGCTAAACCTTCAACTATAGCTGTTTTCCCAACGCCTGGCTCTCCAATTAGCACTGGGTTATTTTTTGTTTTACGAGAAAGAATGCGAATGGCGTGGCGAATTTCATCGTCTCTGCCGATGACTGGGTCAAGTTTCTTTTCTCTGGCTAAAGTCACAAGGTCTTGTCCGTACTTACCAAGGACGTCATATGTACCTTCTGGACTGTCTGTCTGAATGGTTCTACCGCCCCGCATACCCTTAAGGACTTCACGAAAACTGCGTTCGTTAACTTGGTGGCGCTTAAAAAGTTCCGTAACCTCTCTATTGGCGTGCTTCATAATCCCTAGCATCAAATGTTCTACGCCCGCGAAGGCATCACCCATTTTTTCAGCCTCATTTTGAGCTGTCACCAATATTTGACTAAAGTCCTGATTTGGTTGGATTTGACCGCCACTAACTTTTGCCTTCTTACTCAGCAAATTTGCTACTTCTGCCAGTAAGCCCTGAGGGCTAGCACCCATTCGTTCCATAAGTTGTCTGATTAAACTTGTGCTATCCTCTAACAAGCTGTAAAGTAAATATTCTTGGTCAATAATCCCATGTCCTGCGCTTTGGGCAACACTTTGAGCGCTATTAATGGTTTTTACTGCATTCTGAGTCCATTGATTTGGATTCATAATTCATTCACCTCTTTCTATGTTTAAAGATGCTTTCTATATAGTGCTGTCATTTCATGGTCTATGTGTTTCCAATTTCCAAAATAATCAAAATACATTTTAAGTGCTTCGTCAAGGAACTGAATATAGCTGGTCAAATAAGTTGCAATAGCCTCTGCTTCCACATCTGACCGCGTCCAGTCGCACTCAAATGCCTTGACAAACTTATTCTCGTCATAAGCATAACCACTGGAGCTGACTTGCCGAAGGGCAATATTTGAGGCGATGTTTTCCTCAAACTCACTCAAGTATCCAAAGAACATAACTAACCCCTGTAAGAATGGCTCAGAAGTCGTTCGGCTATATATTTTAAGCTGGGCCAATACGGTTTGGGCCTTGCCTGACATTTCAATCACATATTTCAACTTGGGCTTGTACTTATACGAAACAGTGGTTCTTAGCTGAAGTGTGTTACCACGGCTAGCGCTGACCATTTGCATGGTTTCTAGCATACCTAGTCGCTCAGTCATAAGGTCCATAACACGGTTCATTTTAAGATCTGGGGTCCATACGCCAAAGTGCTGACAGATGATGTCATTAATAATTTGTGAACGATTGCTACCGCTTACTATCGCTTCACGGTCAATTTTCTCAATTACCTGATCGTTTAATACCAAAGAATAAACTTGTTTACTCACTCAATCACCCCCATTTTAAATTTATACCTCGTTTATTTTTTCGTCAACCATTTTATTAAATCAAAATACAAAAGACCCCCTCCTAACTGGAACAGGTCTTAGGTATTTTATGATTGAGTTTTATTTTTTCTTTTTACGTGCTTTTTCTTCATACATTTGTTGATCTGCCTCATGTATCACTGAGACCCAATCCGCTTCTTCATTAACCTTCAGTGAAGCACCTACAGAAAGACTGAGGCTAAAAGCCCGATTAATCGATTCACTATTGAGACGACTAATGATACTTTGAATTCTCACTTTAGCTTCTGTAAGGATGTCTTCACTACTATTGAATACGATGATAATAAATTCATCTCCGCCTATTCTTGCAATCACGTCGGTTTCACGGAAGCTCTCTTTCAAAGCCTTTGCTGCAAGACTTATCAGTTCATCGCCATACAAATGTCCTAAATTATCATTTACTTTCTTCAAACCATCCACGTCTGCCATCAATATGCCTGTGCCCATTTCCATGGTCGTATCTTTAAGGTATTCATTGTAGTAATTACGATTATAAAGGCCCGTTAGCGAATCATGGGAACTAGTATAAGTGATTTCATCTCTTGATTTTTCTAAGCGCTCATATTGACTGGCGTTTGAAAAACCTAAAGCACATACGCGAACGATACTGAGGGCAAAATTAACATAGTTTTTTAGGTACTCTGGAAATAAAAAATCACCTGCCTCTAAGATGCCATAGAATTCATTGCCATGTTGAAACTTTAAGACTAATTGTTTATTATCACTGCTGATGGAGTACACTGCTAAAGGATCTTCTATCAATGTTTTGTAATGGGTCTCAATATATTCACCATTGCCAAGCGTGTCTACATAACGAATATACCCTGCACCGAACATGGTTACAAATATTTCTTTCAATTTTTCTACAATATCTCTTTTCTTAGTAAAAACTGCAATTTGCTCAATGATTTTAAGCACTGCTGAATACTCTGCCGTTTGTTTCCTTATTTCATTTACTGATTGTGACACTTCCTCACGTTTACTATTAAGACGCCACTCAAACACCAGACTTCTAATATAAACACTTAAATTTTCCAACCCAATATTAAGAATTTTGTAGGGAATCTCTAGATACTCAGAAAGCGCTTTAAGAAGGTCTTCACTAGTTGGGTCAATATTGGTGTCCAGCAATACCAGCTCACTGCAAAAATCTTTGTAAAACATTTGAGCCATTTCTTGATTAAAGCCATCGTTTTCAAGGTGTTTATGCCAATTTTTCAACCACCCGTTCGTGACAATATAGCCACCTCTCTCTA
>JBGSUZ010000103.1:0-12020 GCA_041753235.1 Acidaminobacteraceae bacterium | reverse complement strand
GAAGGCGTCTATGAGGCGTTAAAGACGCAGCTCCCTTTTGAACTTACGAAGAGTCAACATGCGGTACTTGTAGAAATTTACAAGGACATGGAAGGGCCGGCAGCAATGAATCGTCTAGTTCAAGGCGATGTAGGCTCTGGTAAAACCATAGTTGCTTTTTTAGCGATGCAACTGGCCTGTAAGAATGGGCATCAGAGTGTCTTGATGGTACCAACAGAGATATTGGCAGAACAACACTATCGCTCATTCCTTGAAATATTTGGTGAGGATCAGCCTGTAGCTTTGCTTACGGGCAGCACTAAGCAAAAGGCAGCCGTTAAGAAGCGCATTGAATCAGGCGATATTAAATATGTGATTGCAACCCACGCGGTTTTAGAGGACGACCTTGGTTTTGATAGTTTGTCATTGGTTATTACAGACGAACAACATCGCTTTGGCGTTGGTCAGAGGCTAAACTTGCAAACGAAGGGCATGAACCCCCATGTTTTGGTCATGTCTGCGACACCAATTCCAAGAACCTTGTCTTTAGTCCTTTATGGCGATGTAGACATTTCTGTTATTCAGCAACTGCCGGGTGGCAGAAAGCCCATTGTCACGGAATTTGTTCCAGCTAAGCACTTTGAACGTATCCACATGGCTGTAGAAGAAGCTGTAGCGCGCAAGGAACAGGTTTTTGTAGTCTGTCCTTTAGTTGAGGAATCTGAGACGCTAGAACTCAATTCAGCAGAAAGAACGTGGGAATCGTTGAGTGCGGTTTACCCAGAACTCAGTATTGGTTTAATTCACGGCAGAATGAAGAGCAAAGAGAAGGAAGCAATCATGAGGGCTTTTGAAGCCCATGAAATTCATGTACTTGTAGCGACAACGGTCATAGAAGTGGGTATTAATGTGCCTAGGGCGACTGTAATGGTCATTATGAACGCAGAGCGTTTTGGTCTTAGTCAGTTGCATCAACTTAGAGGCCGAGTAGGCCGGGGTGGCGCGCAGTCCTACTGTTACTTGGTTTCAGACAAACCGGGTAAGGTGGCAAAGGAACGTATTGGCGTCATGGTAGCTTCTACAGATGGCTTCTACATCGCTGACCAAGACTTGACCTTAAGGGGTCCGGGAGAATTTTTTGGAACGAGACAACACGGTTTGCCACAGCTCAAACTGGCGGATTTGTCTAAGCATTTAGATATACTGGAAACGGCTCAAACTGCCGTGAGGCATTTGTTCGACAAAATAGATGAAGAAGAAGAGGCAATGGCATACTTACAGCGACTCAAGCGAATACTCGTGGAAAAGTTTGCATTGTGATGAAATATTGGATAATATAGAAACAGTAAACGTGTAGGAATGAGGATACAATATGCGCATTATTTCAGGTAAGGCAAGGGGAAGCAAACTGTTTACCCTAGAGGGTCTGGACACAAGGCCAACTACGGATCGTGTCAAGGAATCTCTATTTAATTTACTTCAATACGAATTTTATAATAAACACATACTGGACTTATTTGCAGGATCAGGTGCATTAGGGCTTGAAGGTATTAGTCGTGGTGGCGCTTCGCTGACAGCGGTAGATCAGAACAAGGCTTGTGTAGAAATTATCAAGAAGAATGCTGAAAAGACCCATGCAGCCGATGTCACTAAAGTGATTCAAGGGGACTGTATCGGTGCTATAAGGCGTATGTCTACAGAAACCATTGACATCGTCTTTATGGACCCGCCTTATTTGAAAGGCTTTATACAACCAACGTTAGAGACGATTGTATCTGTGGGGATTTTAAAGTCAGATGGATTAGTAGTCATTGAGCATGAAAAAAGTGATCAGTGGGAGGTGCCAAAAGGACTTGAACTTGTTAAGTCCCGAACTTATGGCATTACAACTGTGACAATTTACAGGAGGGCATAAATGAAAACGGTACTTTATCCAGGTAGCTTTGATCCTGTTACCAATGGACACTTAGATATTATTAAACGCGCATCAAAAATGTTTGATGAGGTGACGGTTGGCGTTTTGGTCAACTCTCAAAAAAGCCCTATGTTTACAGCAGATGAGCGTACTGCACTTATTCAAGAAGCGGTAAAAGATTTGCCTAATGTGAAAGTTGTTCAGTTTGGCGGATTGTTGGTAGATTATGTCGTAAAAGAAGGCATTACAGCCATTGTGAAAGGCCTCAGAGCAATTTCAGATTTTGAAATGGAGTTACAAATGGCTTCAATGAACAAAAAGCTTAATGATGATGCAGAAACAATATTTATGATGACAGCGACTGAATACTCCTATCTAAGTTCTAGCTTAGTAAAAGAGGTATTTCGTTTTGGCGGAGAAATAGAAGGTCTTGTTCCGACGAATGTTTATCAATACATGCACACCAAAAAAAGAGTATAGGAGTTGAGGCATTTGAGACAACCATCGGATATGAATTTAAAGGTATTGGATTTGCTTGAGGAATTCGAAAATAAGGTTGAAGGACTTTCCGCTATACCACTTACGGGCAAGGTTATGATTGACCGTGAAGAGTTTTTGGAAATTATCAGAGAAATACACATTCTTCTGCCTGAGGAATATCAACATGTAAAATGGCTTAAAGGGCAGAAGGGTCAAATTATTGAAGAGGCTCAAAAGCAAGCTGAGGTCATTATGCAGTCGGCTCATAGCGATGAAAGACGTATTGTTGAACATGCTCAACTTGAAGAGAGACGGATTCTAGACAGCGCCAGAGATGAGGAAACTCGTATTATGGAAGAGGTTGAGGACCGTATTGCCAAGCTTGTTGAAGAACATGAATTGGTAAATCGTGCAAGGGATAGAGCGGATGAAATTGCTCTAGAAGCGGAACGATTTGCAGCAGATATAAAAAACGGTGCATATGAATACGCGGAAGACACACTTTCCAAAGTAACCAATGATATTGAAGGTGTACTTGAAACACTCAGACAAAACATGCGTGAGTTAAGCACCTATAAATAGCTTAAAAAAAGCACTTTAGAAGTTTACTGATTACAGTAACATCTAAAGTGCTTTTTTACTTCTCTTTTCTTAGATATACTGGTGGCTTACTAAAATTGACACCACCCTTACGGTGACCGTCTTGTTTGAGTAATGCATATAAATCTGCTGCCTGACAGTCGATAGCCCATTGCCGCTTTGCAAGTTCCGTTTCTGGGTAGAAGTGCTTGCCGTTAGTAATGAGCGGGAGCTTTGGTTTTGCTTGGTTTAATATACTTCGTCCTTTTTCATTAAAGCCGAGCACTCTAATATATTCTGGTTGGGTTAAGCAGTCGTTCAGCAAGTCGTGTTTGTGAATACCAAGCAGCATTTTAGCCATGACGCGTTTTAATCGGCCTGTGGTATAGATTTTAGTTTTTAAATTAGTTTCAAAAGTCTCGTAATTTTCAGAGGAAAGGGCAGTCTGTTTCATACGATGTTCCAAACCGTCAGCCATGTCATGGACTTGTGATAATGATTCTATAGTGGCATGCCGTAGGTGAAAAAGACACCATTCACGCCATAGTGCCATATTAGGGCCTATAAGCCCCTGTGTGGTTCCTTTAAGAGAAGTTAATGTACTTTCAGGCAGTGTATGCGCTACTGTAGAAAGTCCGTTCTCGGGCGATTCTAACAAAGCTCGACGAATAGCAGTAGCGCTCGCTATGGTGTTGTTCAATGACTCGTCATGATAGCCAGAGATAATTCGATGGATGGTAAAGGGTTCAATTGGACTCTCGATTCGTGAGAGGGCTTCTAAATAAGCAAGTCCTAAGATGTCATTGGAGGTGCTAAGCGCATCTTTTGACAAACCACTATTTAAAAGCTGCTCGGTTCTGTGGGTGGAATAAGATTGATTGGCGTGTATTTGTGCAGTTTGAGTAAGTGTGGCATTATCTTTACTAAGCTGGGTGTGTAATAATTGAAGCTGGTTAATATCACCAGACTCACTGCCAAAACAGAGGCAGTCTATACAGTTGAGTGCGTCAAGTATGGCAATGGCGCCATGGGCGAAATAAGCGGCACTGGCAGTGGCATATACAGTAGGTAATTCAATGACTAAATCTACACCGGATTTCAAAGCCCATTCAGCTCTAACCCATGGATCATCTAAAGCGGGTTCCCCTCTTTGGGTAAAATGACCACTCATAACAGCAACAACCATATCTGATCCAGTAAGTTCCTTGGATGCTTGTATATGGTGCAAATGACCATTGTGGAAAGGATTGTATTCGGTTACAATACCTAGAATTTTACTCGAATTTATTAGCAACATTGTCGTCTCCTTAGGGAATATTGTAAGTATTATACTATAATCGTGTACTAAAATAAATTCATACGAAGAATATTCAACACTTTCCTTGAAAAAATTCGGATTTATTTTATAATGAGAAGTGGGTGATTTGTATAATGACATTTCTAGAAGGCTAGAAGCGGGCTATACAAATCATCCACTGTATGAAAACATTTCAAGGGGGTAAATCATGAACGTTTTAGTCATTAACTGCGGTAGCTCATCATTAAAATACCAATTAATGAACATGAATGACGAATCTGTATTGGCAAAAGGCTTAGTGGAAAGAATTGGCATCGAAGGTTCACAACTTAAGCATGAAGTTCCTGAAAGAGAAAAAGAAGTTATTAAAGTACCTATGAATGACCACAAAGAAGCGTTGCAACAAGTTCTTAACGCGCTTGTGGATGAAAAGATTGGTGCTATTAAGTCTCTTTCTGAAATCCAAGCAGTAGGTCACCGTGTGGTTCACGCAGGCGAATACTACAGTGAATCAGTAGTAATCGATCAAGAAGTTATGAAGCGTCTTGAAGAGTGTATCCAAATCGCTCCGCTTCACAACCCACCAAATATCATTGGTATTGAAGCGTTACAAGAACTTATTCCTGGTGTTCCGAATGTAGCTGTATTCGATACTGCATTCCACCAAACAATGCCACCTAGATCATACATCTATCCACTACCATACGAAATGTATGAAAAGCATAGAATCAGAAGATACGGCTTCCACGGCACAAGCCACAGATACGTATCTCAAAGAGCTGCTGAAATGCTCGGTAAAGATATAAAAGATCTTAAAATCATTTCTTGCCACCTTGGCAATGGTGCTTCTGTTGCAGCTATCGATGGTGGTAAGTCTATTGCAACATCAATGGGCTTCACACCACTTGAAGGTCTTGTAATGGGTACTAGATGTGGTGACATCGACCCAGCGATCGTTACTTTCATCATGGAAAAAGAAAACCTTACTATGGGTCAAATGAATGATATGCTCAACAAGAAGTCTGGCGTATTCGGAATTTCTGGCGTATCAAGCGACTTCAGAGACATTGAGGATGCAGCGGCTGCTGGTAACGAAAGAGCGATCTTAGCACTTGAAGTATTTGATGACCGCGTTAAGCAATACATCGCCGCTTATGCAGCTGCTATGGACGGCGTAGACGCAATCATCTTTACAGCTGGTCTTGGTGAAAACTCAATCGATAACCGTAGAAACATCTGTTCTAACATGGACTGGATGGGCGTTGAAGTTTCAGAAGAACTCAACAAAGTTCGTGGTAAAGATGCAATCATCAGTTCAGAAAACTCAAAAGTTAAAGTTCTCGTAGTACCAACAAACGAGGAATTAATGATTGCTAGAGATACAGTTGCACTAACAAAATAGTCTTATACGATGCACAAACTAATTATTCATCAAGTAAATTTACTTGACAAATAAAAGTGTGCTTTGTATAATAATCATGTTATAAAACATGAGGTGAAACATGATTCTCAATTTGACACAAGTAACAAGCGGAAAACTTAGCAAAATACCTTTCTCTCATCGATTTATTCCTGAGATCGAAGAGAAGACCAATTTTGGAATCATTGAAATCAACGAGTTTGATGTTGAAGGTCAAGTGATCAATAACGGAAGTGAAGTAGAGATTGACTATACGATCAAGGGCAGTATTCTTTATGAATGCAGTCGTTGTTTGGACAATGTGTCTAGAACGTATGAAAATCATTTTCGAAAAATGATACTTCGTTCAGTGCCAGCGGATTCGGAAGATGAGAACTGGTATATATGCGAAGATCACATTTTGAATTTGGAAGAAATCGTAACTGATGAAATCGTTATGAATTTGCCTTATCAAGTCGTATGTAACAGTGCGTGCAAAGGACTTTGTCCTGATTGTGGTGTTAACTTAAATCACGAAGCATGTACTTGTGCAAGCGAAAAAATCGATCCAAGATTGGAAATTTTGAAAAACTTTTTCACGCAGGAATAAGGAGGTGTGTACGGATGGCAGTACCAAAGAGAAGATCATCTAAAGCAAGAAGAGATAAAAGAAGATCTGCGAACATTAAAATGACAGCTCCAAATATCATTGAATGTCCGCAATGCCATGAGCCAAATGTGTCGCATAGAGTTTGCGCAAGTTGTGGTTTCTACAAAGGCAAGGAAGTTATTTCTGTAAGCTTATAATTCAGAAATTGACACAAGAAGGTAAAGACGAGCATTTATGCTCGTCTTTTTCTCTTTTTGTGTCTTTTTGGTTTAAGAGTGAATAAAATGTGATACAATTATAAAAATAAAAAACATAATAGAATGAGGTGAATTGTATGCGCTTTCAACGTATTATATCCGGCTTGTGCATTGGGTTTGTTCTAGTTGGACTAAATGCATCGTTTGTGTTTGCAGCAGCGAAGCCAACGCCTGTGAATATTTTTGTGAACGATGCAGAACTTTCGGTATATGATGAAGAAGTTAAAAAGGACATGCCGGCATTGATTTATAATGGACGAACGCTAATGCCACTAAAGAAAACCTTTGCATTATTTGGACTTGAAGTTAAATGGGATGCAAAAAATCAAAGCATAGAGGCATTGACGGACACTGGTAAAACAATATGGCTTCAAATTGGCAATAAGAATGCTAAAGTGGCTGGAAAGACAGTTTCTTTAGATGTTCCTGCCCGGGTTATAGATAAGCGTACTTACGTACCCCTTGCATTTATTGCGCAGGCTGTAGGTCATGAAGCTATTTGGGATTCAAAATTAAAGCTCGTAAAAATCTATACAGATGGTACTGAGTTTTTAAATTTGAGTGCTATTCCGAAGGCGTATAGTAATGAACCGAATCGGTTAAATAATAATATATTTTTTGATGGTGCGAATGGCAAGATGATTACGGTTTCAAAAACAGATTTGGCGTTCGATGATGCGATTAACTTAGTAAGTAGTATGTTGTATGTACAATCGGAGGATTTTCAGCTTACAGTAAACGATAATACGACTAAAATAGGCGTTTACGAAGATAAGTTTATGGGCATGGAACGATGTAATTTAATCATTTCAAAATCTGGTGCGGTATTTATATTAGAAATAAGAGGATTGAATGTTCAAGAAGCAACAGAGTTTACTAAGAAGTTTGTTAAATAGGGGGCGTGGTGCGAATGCGTATCAGAAAATTATTATCAATATTAATGGTTGCAATCATGGTTTTGACAACCATGGGAAGTTCGTTTGCAACGTATTATGACGAGTATCCAAATGCAAGTGATGTAAGTGTTTCGGGGATATACTATCAACAGGTACAATATCAAAATGGATACTATAATAACAGTAATATCTACTACAAAAATGTGATTCGATTTGCGGTCAAATGGAATAATGTTTATCAATATTCGTTTGATAATCAAAATTGGTATGGTAATTGTAACTGGAATTCAAGAACTTTTTATATAAGAGAGGACTATTATGATCAGACACTGACGCCAGGGGTTGAAGTGGTACTACCTAAATCTGTAAATGTTATGTTTTTATATGTTAAGGATTATTCAGGTCAGGTAAAAGTGTTCCAATATAAACTTTCTAAAAGTGATTTAGAGTATATATATAAGCCGAAAAATGTGCCTCAACATATTATTAATGTGACTGAGGCAATAGAGTTACTACCGACTAAAGCAAATTTAACTTTACCAGATGAACCTAAGCTTCTGAATGCAAGAGCGGCTTACGATGCACTAGGTGTCGATAAAATTTGGGTGTATAATGCACATAAGCTTTATGATCTTGAGACAAAACTAGATGAATTGAAGACCGCTGCTATAGATTGGACCAAAATCTATAAGGATTTAGATGTTGCTGCACCGGGAAAATTGACGGAGCAGTATTACGATGTTCCAAATCAACTGTACGCGGACTTGTATGTAAAAGCTGACAAATCAAGAATATATAGTAAAAAGATTGGAGCGGGCCCGCATTATAATAATGCGGATGTGTCGGTAGATGTATACAACGACACAACGCCAAATGCTAATAATGTATTTTTCTTATATGACTTTTCACACCAAGTGACGGGTGGGAAATACTCGCCAGCAATGGCTAAAAAAGTATGGGGATTCTTCCTCCCAACAGAAAGTGGCAAGTATCAATTTAAGATTACTTCGGATGACGGACATACATGGGTAATGTATTTAGATGATGGTAAAAAACTTCAAAATGAAGGTTTGAAACTATTAGATGCTTCTACAACCATTACGGATAAATATGATTTACATGGAATTACTGATTATACAACAGGTTCATATGACTTGAAAGCGAGTATGCCATATCCACTCTTTATTGAGTATTTCAATCATGGCGGAAATGCGGCACTTAAACTACAGTATAGAATCATAAAAGATAATGGAACAACTGGTACGTGGGTTGATATGAAGGGTGGCATGTTTAAACCTTCTACTTCATATGAATTTGGATTTATGGCTGGTAACCCTGCAGAACTTAAAAAATCAGTTAATGAAGCTGAGTTACTTGTGAATCAATATAACAATACAACAAAAATTGGAACTCAAGAGGGCCAAGTTTCTCAATCGGCGTTAGATGAACTTATACAAAGATTAGCAACAGCACAGGCTGAACTTAATAAAGCAATTGAAGGTAAGTTGACTCAAACTCAAATTGATCAAGCAGACGATGCACTAAGGGTGGCAATAGAAGCTTTTAAAAATGCAATTGTGAAAAAACCAAATGGGGTTAGCGCACCTTTCTCAGCACAAGATGGCAACCAACTTGTGGTAGAATTTGACAAAGACACTAATGTGACGACTTATGAAATTATTATTTCAGCGGACACAAATCTTTCAGCTGATGATAAGGTTTACAAAGTGACTAATGGCAATTTTGTATTAAATGGAAGCAACCAAGTCGCTGTTAAAGAGGGTGAATTGGATGGACTTCTTAAGAAAATTGACAATTCAAAACCAGACGGACGTTATAGTTTTAAAATAGCATTAGGTGATTTAGCGAATAAGAGCTCGGTTACAGTGTTTATTAGAACTGCTACTGGGGACAACAAAGGTGATGCAACGGCAAATACGATTGGCTTACTTAAACAACCGGCTAAATTCCTATATGCTGTTACCGATAATCAAGTGATTTTCTATACCGGAGAAAAACCAGGTGCAACAGGTTTTGCTGTTGATTATTACGCACCAAACAGTATCGAGAAAAAGCGCATTTATTTGGTGGCGTCGGGTAAAGACTATGTCGTATTACCTATAGAATCTGTAGATTTGGCAAAAATTTCCTCGGCTGAACTTTACGCAATTAAGTTAGAAAACAGCAGTCAAAACTTTGCGGGTGGACACTCGATTGCGCTTACTAACCCGACAAAAATTGAAATACCTTCAGTTGAAAATTTAAAAATAACTTTAGTGAATGGTCGATATAATTTGGACTGGACACCGTTTCCGGGTGCTCAGGGTTACGAGGTATTCACTGGAAATAGTCATGATGTTTCTACAATGAAACCGTGGCTAGCAAATAACCAGACTGCCAATGTTTCAGGAATAGAGCTTGATAAAACTGAAAAAAGATATTTTGCAGTTAGAGCCATTGTGAGCAGTGATCAATATTCACGCAGTGGTTTCTCAAATATTGCTACCGTATTTAAGCCAAGTTCGCCTGAAATCTATAAACCTACAGTAACGGGTGCTGTAAGATTATTAACACCGCCTGAAACTGCAAATTATGTTATAAAGGGTGATGGAGAAAATAAAGGCTACTACATCGTTACACTGCCGAGAAAACTCTTGAATTTAACGACAACGCTTGATGTTGTTAAAGATACAACTGGTGACTTTATTGTTGATTTTACAGAAGCCAATCATGAAAAAATTGCTTTTAAAAACTTAGGACCAATTTCATTCAGTGATGTCAGTGAAAGTGATAATTCAACGCTAATAAGCTATAAAGTCCCATTCAACCGTAAAGATGTAGGGTTTACTGTTCAGGCTATCAAAAACACACTGACAGCTGAGGCAACAAGCCAGATTAGCATTACCAAGTATGTTCAAGGGATGACGGTAGCTAATGACTGGAAAATAGGAGATACTTATAAGATTGGCGATAGAGTCAATTATGAGGGTTCTGTTTATGAGTGCATACAGGCACATACTGTTCATGCTGAGAATTGGTCGCCTAACTTGACACCTGCACTTTGGAAGCTTGTTCATCAAGGTAGTAATTCTGAGACTTATCTTGAAGGAATCAGCGACCCAACAGATGTAGATGTTAATATTAGCACGACTCCGAAAGATGTCATCAAGACTGTAACGGTTAAAAGCAATGCATTTGCAAGTATTAATGGTAATACAATTAGTTCAACGCTTGGGGCTGAGTTTGAAATTGATTATACATTCCAATTAAAAGCTGAAGCTATCTACAAGCCAAACTTTGTATTCGAATTTGTAGAAAACGATTATTTTGGATACGATTACCCAAATGTCGTTGCAGTGGTTGAGGGTAATGGTACAGTAAGTCCACTAGTCTTCCATACGGAGGTCACTAAGAATTCGGAAACTAAAAAGACTACAGTAACACTTATTTCGGATAGCCAGTCAGTGAATTCTACGGAACCACAATTCAACTTTAGTGGTAAGGATGTCAAAGTCACTTTAAAAATTAAGCCAACTATGAAACCAAATACAGATATTATGAAGTTTGCAGCTAGTAAAAGGCTTGGAGATGATAGGATTTCTTCAGAAGAAGCTTGGAAATTAGCCTATATTATTGATAAAGTAACAGATGAAAAAGGTGTGAATGTAATGAAGGGTCTACAGCTCAATACACGTGCAGAATTTGATACTTTGGAAGTGAATCTGAATTCTGCAAAAAACGAAAAAACTGAATTTGAGCCTCTAATCCTAGAATTCAAACCACTAAAAGAAATCAAAACAAGTAACTAGAAGCACATTAACAATTTGACCAACGGTCAGCCCCCTAGAGTTTCTTAAACTCTGGGGGCTTCTTTTTTCAGTAGTTTACGAGCCATCTGTTCACATTTGAGTTTTCATTTTTATATGATATAATAGGACGTAGTCTTAAAACGCAGTATAAAAAATGAGTTGTTTTAAAAACAATAGGAGTGATTCTATGCCAAGATTGAAGAAGCAAGAAAGATTAGAACAGCTTTCTAAAATAATAGAGGAAGACCCATTTTTAACCGATGAGGAGCTAAGCGAGACGTTAGGTGTCAGCATACAGACAATTCGTCTAGACAGACTTACCCTCAATATTCCTGAGCTCAGAGAGCGTATGAAACACGTAGCAACAGGGAATTACGAAAAGGTCAAAACCTTGGGTCAAACTGAAATAGTAGGTGAGTTGCTTGATCTTGAACTCAATAATAGAGCTATTTCTATGCTAGAAACAGAAGAAAGCATGGTTTTTGAGAAAACTAAGATTGTTAAAGGACATTATATTTTTGCCATGGCTGAGTCTTTAGCAATGGCTGTAATAGATGCGGATGTAGCATTAACCGGCGTAGCAAACATTAAATACAGAGTACCGGTCATTGCTGGACAAAAATTAGTTGCAAAAGCTCAAGTGACCCGAATTAGGGGGAGTGAGTATTTCATTCACGTTATGATCAATGCCAACAACGACCAAGTTTTCAGAGGTAAATTTATCTTGGTAGCTATGGCAATGAATGCATAGGAGGACAAATAATGAAAATTGCTATAGATGCAATGGGTGGAGACCATG
>JBGSUZ010000102.1:0-3714 GCA_041753235.1 Acidaminobacteraceae bacterium | reverse complement strand
CTTGTCATGTATTTACCAGAGTCATTAGGAGTGACCTTACTCAGTGTAGGTTCGTTATTATTCCTTACAGACGTGGTTGCGACGGTCATCGCTGTAGTAGGACTCAATAAGCTTTTGGATCAGCTTGAGCGCATTGTGCAGCGTCTTAATAATATATCAACTGATCTGGGGGAAAACCTGTCAAAGAATACCTTGATATTTTTAGAACGTAACGAGGAACTCAGAGCTAAGCTTGGTGAAAAACGACCAGAAGTTGAAAGTTTGTTATTAAAGCAAAGAGAGCTTCTTTCAAGCAAAAACTTTAGTCATAGACGTTTGATTCGAGCATTCCCAAAGTTAAAGTCTGTAAAATTTACATTAGCTCTGGATAAACTAAAAACGGAACTATTCGGCAATATAAAAAAAGGCCTGTGATTAAATGACACAGGCCTTACTTTTTGCGTGCTATGAGGCAGTGAAAAGTGTTTCGTTAGCAAGGATTTTGGATAATAAACAACCATAGAATCTTTTGACGCGGGGTGATCTAAATGAGATTTCAACATAGCATTCGATTTAGGTTCAAAATTTTATTTTCAATGGTCTTAGTTATTGTCACGATAGCTTTGTCCATTTTACTTCTAAGCGAGACGTTGAAGATAACTAAGTTAATCTCAAAAGACTACGCCGAACTCTATACAAATGAAATTGTTAGCGATATTAATGCGCATTTAAACAGAGAAATTGGTTTGACCTTAAAGGCTGCAAATACAGATGATATACTAGCTTGGATAAAGAATGAGTCTGATAGTGGACGCAAGCAGCAAGCTTTTAGTGAAATAGTGCAGTTTAATTCAATTTTGCAAGACGACAATTTATTTATTGCCATTAACAGCTCTAAAAACTTTTACTTTGTAGAAAATTCTAAGGATTATAGCAAGTTCAACCCTTCTGGAATATTAAGTCCCACTATGGCAGAAGATGAGTGGTATTTTAGAGCAATAGCCTCAGAAGAACCTTATATGCTCAATATAGACACAGACAGATTTTTAAATACCCTACGTGCTTGGATCAACGTCAAGATTGTTTCGGAGGGCAAAGTTCAAGGTGTGTTGGGCACAGGGTTGTATTTGGACCCATTTATTCGAGACATATTCGAGAAGCGGCAATCTAAAGGTGTAAAATCTGTTATAGTCAACGAATTTGGTGCGATACAGATGGATTCAAACATAGAAAATATTCAGCAAAATAGCTTTGATCCAATAAGCGGCAACGGAGGAACCATATTCGAGTTTTTTGCTCAAGATCAATGGCAGTCTCAAATTCAAGCGTATCTTAAAACTGGGAAAGCACCTTTAGTTTTAGAACTTCAAAAGGAAAGATATAATTATGTTGCACTTGCGCCAATAGAAAATACAAATTGGTATGTGGTGACATTTTTTGATGCTAATACCTTGTTTAAAGCAAGTAATCTATTTCCTTTTATCAGCATTACTGCAATTATATTTATCATTCTTGGCATAATTATAAATATGCTTGTTCAACGCGTTTTTATAAGGCCTTTTGAGCAAATTAATCTGAGTATTCAAGAAGAAGGTTCAATCGTTGACAGACAAATATTTGGACAGGATAGAAATGATGAATTTGGCGTGCTAGCAAAAACAATACAGTTAATGAAAAACAGATTGGATGGTTATAATAGAAATCTTGAGAGTGAGGTAGAATCTCGTTCAGCAGCACTAGAGGCAGCTTATCAAACCATAACCGTCAATGAAGCGCGGTTAAACAGGTTATTTAAAAATATACCTGTAGGTATATTTATGCTGGATTCTAATTATCAGTTTTGCTATGGAAACCCAAATTTTTTGAGGCAGTTTGGCTGTGATTCTGAAGATATGTTTAAGTCGAGATACTACAAAAACTACCAGCGTTTATTTGTTAATCCAAAGGATTATGATGTAATGATGAATGCTCTAAAAGAAGATCCAGAAGTCTTAACCATGGAACTGCATCTTAAATCAGAGGTCGAAGGTTCATTCTGGGCAGATGTAAGGTTTACAAAAACATCTGAACAGGGTGAAAATTGGCGCTATGAGGGCATTTTAATTAATATTCAAGGAAAAAAGGATTATGAAATCGAACTGATGGATTTAGCAACAATAGATAGGCTGACAGGCATTCACAATAGACATTTCTTTGATAATTTGATTGAAGATGAAATGCATCGAAGCGCTCATTATGATGAAGCATTATCGCTTATGATTTTTGACTTAGATCGTTTCAAAAATGTCAACGATACTTGGGGGCATGACGTAGGAGATGAAGTTCTTAGAGAGGTAGCTAAAGTTGTAAATGCAAGCATGAGAAAATCAGATGTATTTGCGCGCTGGGGTGGAGAAGAATTCATCGTGCTCTTACCACATACCTCAAAAAAAGGTGCTGCTGTTTTGGCAGAAAAGATTCGTCACTCTTTAGAAAATACACAACATCCACTAGCGGGTAAGGTGACAGCGAGTTTTGGCGTTTCAGAGTATATTAAAGACGAACCATTTGTAGATTGGTTTAAGCGAGTTGATGAAGCCTTGTTCAAAGCTAAAGACTCAGGTCGTAACTGTGTGGTTAGTTCAGATAGTCCAAAGTGTATCTCACCAACATTTATTAAATTAATTTGGAAGCGTGAGTTTGATTCAGGTAACAAAACGATTGACGAAGAGCACAAACAATTATTTGAACTTGCCAATAGTTTGATGGATTACTTTTTAGAACCAGATAGTTTTGCGCTAGAGATGCATCAGTTTGATTTGATGACGGCACATGTTTTAGATCATTTTGATAATGAAGAGAATATATTAAGTAACAATAGTTACCCAGAATTGGAAGCGCATAAGAAGCTTCATAAAGTACTCATTGATAAGCTCTCTAAAAAAAGAGAGAAATTCTTCAATGGAGAGCTCAAGGCATTGGATATTTTTACGTTTCTTGTCGATGAAGTATTAGTAGATCATTTGCTTAAAGAAGACATGAAATATTTCCCATACCTAAACAGTGAGCTAAAAGATGACATTTAAGCATAAAAGCATCTGTCTAGCGACAAGGAGGTCTTATGAAACAACTATGGCGCATTCTTCCTGAAAAAGAGCTGAAATTAGAGAATCAGCTAATACGCTTGATTGAAGCCAACAGAAAAATACTGTATCACATCGCGCGGTTGTATACGCGAACTGATCAGCAGGCGTTAGAGGTTGTACAGAATGCAGTCTATAAATCATATTTGTCTAAGCGCCAACTAAAGCGAGCAACAAATGGCAAGTGTTGGCTCATAAAAAAAGTAATAGAAAGTGCAGAACTGTACGTTCAGCAGATTTTAGAGGAAGGCGATGAAGGCTTAGAGGTAGAAGTTCGTCGTTTTCCAAAAAATGATGCAGCCGAAGAATTAGATAGAGGAATAGGCAAACTCCCAGATAAGCAGCGCGCTGCTCTCTATATGCGATATTTTGAAGAAATGAAGCCAGATGAGATTTGCGAGGTATTAGGTATTTCACATAGCATGTTAAAAATGACACTATATAAGGCCTTAACCAAGCTTGAGTTAGAGCTGGAGGAGGTTCGCTCTTATGAGTAAACGCATTGAGTCTTTTGATAAAATGATTGACACGCACCAGCATAGACATATTCCTTTAGAGCTTGGACAAGTTATACAACAGGGAATTCGCGCTGGAAAAAATGAAAGAGACAGAC
>JBGSUZ010000101.1:0-2937 GCA_041753235.1 Acidaminobacteraceae bacterium | reverse complement strand
CGCTCCAGCACATAGTTTAAAGTTCCTGTTACAGAGACTAACACACCAGCCTCTAAATTATCATAGGCCATTTTTCGAAGCCCTTTTATGCCAGGGTACTCACTGCGTCCCGGTTCAATTGCATCTGCTAAATAAACAATTTTCTCCAGTAGACTCATACCAGATCGACCTGTCGTGTGAAAGCGAATAGCGTTTAATACATCTTCATCCGCTATACAAAAGACTTCTTTCACCATTTCTGCACCGACCAGTCCGTGAAGCAACTCTCCAGACGCCAACATAACCGCATCCGCCGTATGCTGTTTCTCCTTAGCATAGGCACTGAGTTCTTCTACCGACATGTTTTTAGCGTAGTCGTGGAGTGCGGCAGCCGTCATAGCCGAAACAGGATCTGCCCCGTGGTGCTTCGCCATTTTACAAGCAGTGTCCACCACACCTAGCGTATGCTTAAATCGACTTTTCTTTAAGCGTTTTTCAAGCGCTTCCAAATAGCCGATGATTACTGCATTATTTTCACAACACTCACCAAGGGTCTTATACATAAAGGCCCTCCCTTGCAATATAGGCTTCTACTGAATCCGGCAGTAAATATTTCACGGTTATTCCCTGTTTAATTCTATCTCTAATCTCAGTCGATGAAATAGCCAATCCCGGTATGGCAATTAACTCAATTTGAGCGGCATACCTATCTCTGAGACTATCTGCCTTTTCTATCAAGGCTTCAGAGACATAACCCGGTCTAGTCGCACCAACAAAGGTACATAAATTAAGGACTTGGTCTGCCTTATACCAGTTTTCAAGGTCAAGCAGCGTATCTGCGCCAGTAATAAAATAAAGCTCAGTTTCATAGCCATAAATAGTTTTCAATTTTTCAAGCGTATGTACCGTATAGGAGGTCTCCTCAGAGTCCATTTCCATGCGGGACAGCTCAAAAAAAGGATTATCGACAATGGCTAAACGAACCATTTCATAGCGGTGCAGGTCTTCTGCCATTTGATAGTAAGGTTTGTGGGGGGCTTTGCCCACCGGTATGAAAATGACGCGTTCCAAGTTAAAATGCTGTCTGACTTCCTCGGCTAAAACCAAATGTCCATAGTGGATGGGGTCAAAACTGCCTCCCATTACACCAATTCGGCCCTTAGAAGCATTAACAGATGTCGCAGCCGTTGCTGTCCCATTCATTTTTCAAAGCCTCCAAAATATTCTAAACGAAGCACCTCGGTGCGAGCATTGACAAAAAGCCCTGACGATTCACGCCAAGGCTTTATCTATTCTATTAGTCTCTTTTTCTTTTAGCATTGCCCTTGCCAGGCTTAACACCAGCCCAAGTGCCTTTGCCGCTTTTCTTAGCTGCAACTCTGTCATTGTCTTTCTTACGCGCAAGAATTTTCTTGCCTGTTGAAGAAAGTTGGTTTTCGCTAAGTTGATTCTTATTGTGTTTGATACCCATTTGACTGATATCGATTTTAGGATTGTCGTGGTTCTTTCTGTAAATTGTAAAACGATTGCCAATAGCCTGTACAAATTCTGCACGACAAGTTTGACAAACTTCTACAGCAGTGCCTTTTGCGGTGAGTACAGCACTTTCGAGGATAGAAATTTTAACAAGCTCATGGGCATCTAAAATCTCATTTATTTGAGCGATAACACGCTCGTTAACGCCATCTTTGCCGATTTGAACCATTGGCTTCATCGGGTTAGCAAGGCTTTTTAAATAACTTCTTTGTTTAGCTGAAATCATGGTTTTCCCCCTGATTAATTATAAAATTCAAATTCAAAGTCAATTATTCTGACGGTGTCGCCATCTTGAACGCCCATTTCTCTGAGCTTTTCAATAACGCCGCGTTTGCGCAGAATCTCTTGGAATCTTCTGAGTGAGTCGATATCGTTAAAGTCTGTAGAGTAGACAAGTCTTTCAATTGTCATGCCGTCAACCACATAAACTTCTTCATCCATATGGTATTCAATTTCTTCAATGTTGAGTTGATCTGCGCCTTCATCAAAAAGGTCGTCCTCTGTATAAAGAACAGGTAACTCCACAGTTTCAAGAACTTCTGTGACGTACTGCATTAATGGCTCAACGCCTTCGCCAGTTGCTGCTGAAATTTCAAAGACTTTATAGCCTCTGCTTTCAATTTCACTGACAAAACGATCAACAGGCTCTCTGTCGTAAAGCAAATCTGTTTTGTTCGCTGCAACGACTTGGATGCGGCCTTCAAGTTCCGTACTGTACTGGCTTAACTCATTATTGATAATGTCGAAGTCTTCAATTGGGTCACGTCCTTCAAAACCAGAAACATCCACCACGTGAATAAGTACTCTTGTTCTTTCGACGTGTCTAAGGAAGTCATGGCCTAAACCGACGCCTTCGCTGGCACCTTCAATAAGTCCAGGAATATCTGCAAGGACAAAACTATTGCCCTTTATCACTTCCACGACACCTAAGTTAGGTGTGATCGTTGTAAAGTGATAATTTGCAATCTTGGGCTTTGCCTTCGTCGTCATAGAAAGAAGCGTTGATTTACCTACGTTAGGGAAGCCAAGAAGTCCTACGTCCGCTAACATTTTAAGTTCAAGAATAACTTCTCTTTCTCCGCCGTAAGTGCCTTGTTCAGCATAAGTTGGCGTTCTTTTAACAGATGACTTAAAGTGAGTATTCCCTCTGCCACCTTTACCGCCTTTGGCAATGACATGACGGTCGCCTTTTTCAGTAAGGTCAGCAATGATTTTGCCTGTTTCTTTGTCTCTAATCAATGTTCCCGCAGGAACGCGTATGATTAAGTCTTGACCGGATTTACCTGATCTGAGTACTGCACCGCCCGGCTCGCCCGGCTCTGCTTTGTAACTTCTTTGGTATCTAAAGTCCATGAGGGTTCTCATGCCTTCATCTACTACAGCAATGATACTACCGCCTCTGCCGCCGTCTCCGCCGTCTGG
>JBGSUZ010000100.1:0-7651 GCA_041753235.1 Acidaminobacteraceae bacterium | reverse complement strand
ATCCTGAAAACTTTTCTCTAAATGACTAGGTTGCAATTTACTATCATTTAGGTATTCAACTTTTAGAGAACTGCTCTTTGGAATTAGTTTTTCGATTCGCAATTTTAGAAAGCTAGTGCTTACAACAACATATATAGTTTTCATAATTGCCTCCAAGTAGGGTTAATAAAGAAATTAACGTCATCATTTCCCGAGAAGTTTTCTATTTATACCCATCAAAACCAGACTAACACAGCTACGAACCAATTACTGCTCTGGTTTTGACTTACCGTAAATATAACCTGCCCCTCCAGAAAAGGCATTGGTCAGTGCCAGCAAAATAATATTGCGCACATCGGGGTCATTGCTGATTATATAAATCCCATTAAGAGATGCCCAAAGTAGCAGTATAAACAGCCACTCAAACTTTAGTGTATATTTCACGCGCCATGCACCCGCTTTCTTGCCTCATATACGTTCAGTATGAGCTGTCTGGCATACTCACCTTTAATAGTTCCACCTGCTACTGCACCGTCTTTCCAAACTTCTGGTGAATTGATGATTTGTGAGTCCACTAAATATTGGAGTGCTGTGTCAAATACATCGGGCTTAAGTGCTATTTCGGGTGTCTTTCCTGATGTTTTTTGCTCGCTCGTCTCATAGTCTATAAAAGGACATTCAAGCCAATGAGTCCAAGGAGTAGCACCCTTGCCCGAAAGCGGTGTTTTGATGACGCCCGAACTGGTTCCATGGGCTTCAATAACCCAACCGCCGCCGATGTATACGCCAATATGTCCTTTTTTCCAAAGGCAAAGGCCTTGAACTTCTGGTAACGTGTTGATAAGGCCTTTTTTGACTGCTAACGCGTACATTTTATTGGCATTGACGTCTGTGTCTGCCTTGTAGTTGATTTTTTGCCCATCCCACCACAGGTAGCCTTTAATAAGGCCTATGCAGTCTGCCGTCCGGCGTCCCACCCATCGTTTAGCAATAATGTCTTTGTACCTGCCTACCATGTCTGGGTACTGTAGAATTTTTTGATTAAAAAGGGGGAGTGTGAGCACATTGCCAAACGTGCCCCATACATAACCCCACTTTTCTAGGTGTGCCTTCTCGGCGAAAGTGACTAAACCTTGATTTGTTTTTTTCATAAGTATCACCTCTCTAATTTATGTTGCTTATTTTATAACGCCAAGCGCCAAAGCGCCTATTATAGTGAACATCATACTAATGATAGCTGATCCAACTGTGACCATCAGCCAGTGCCAAGTCTTAAGGGCAGAGTCACCGGGCAGCTTCTCCAAGTTTAACAGACGTGTGTCGTGTTCTTCATATAGGTTGAGTACTTTCTCAACTTTTTCTGACATATTTTCCACACTCATCGCTAACCGAATAACTGCCTTGGTTTGCTCCTCCATGGCGTCTAGCCGATGGTGGGCCGACTTAGCGGCCTGCTCGACTGCGACGATCCGTTCCTTAATATCGCCTAGTTCGAGCATGACCACTCTGTCGTTCTCCCTTAATTGTTCACACTCTCGAATGAGTCCTTGGCAAGAACCATGATAAGGACAAGTGTGTTCCATATTTCACCTCGCTTTTTTGGTGGGGATAAAAATAACCGCTATTTAGGCGGTTGGTCTTGGTTCTATTCCGAATGTTTTTAGAAGTTCATCGTTGTTCATGATGTTAAGGGCTATCATTTTCAGTAGATCTGTGGCTTTTTCTTCTTCTGTGATTGTTTTTGGTGGTGGGGTTGGTCTTGCTGCGGAGATTTCTTCTGGGGTTGCTGATTCGATGAAGTCTTTTGTATTTTCGTCATAAGTTGGTTTAACAAAGTGGTTAAACTTACCAACCTCCACCAATTTTTCACCTTTTTTTAAACCTTCTACATATTGCGGTATACCATTTTCAACGACGACTACCTCATTGCGCGGAACTATTATCATAATTTCCATACTTTTTCACCCCTTTTAACTTGCTGTGTAAGTAACTGTAACATTCCATAGTCTACGTGTACCTGTCATTGTACCTGACGGAGTTACTAGCACGTTACCATTTGGTTGTATCTCAACCATAGTCTGATTGCCCATAACTATACCTACAACTTCATTATGAGCAAATGTTGCAACTGACCGAGTTACAGCTGGTCGATACCCAACAGGAAGTGTGTATACTACTTCTTGTATATTGATATCACTACTCTTATACAAATTAATTGTTACAGTCACTACATTACCCAGTGTTTTATGTGCAAATATTGCATTAGACCATCCAGCAGCATACCCACCAGCTATCGTGAGTGTGTATGGGGCCCCAGTAATGATGCCACCATATATGCAGCTTTCAGGCGTTATACCGGTAGGTACTGTCCCAGCCTTAGAAATTTTACCGCCATATGTTGCATATATGCCAGTCGTGTTATTTGATCCAACACAATTCTCAATAAGAATTTCACCGTGCATGTGCGACTGAATAGCAGCACTACTGCGGTTTGATATATCGCAACCAGACGCACGTACCTTCGAAAACTCTGCATAAATGCCTATCCATGATGACGCAGTAGTTAAATCGAAGTTCGTTAACCCGACGCATATACTACGGTATACTTGAATAGCGGTAGCGTCAGTTTTCGTACATTTAAATCCACCCATTATAACTGAAATGGTACATCCTACTACAAGTACGTTGTTTATTTTCACATTGCCCGCTGCTGGGACATTCCCCTGAATTGAGATAGTACCCGCTCCTGTATATCCAAATAAACTTACTTGTTCTGCATATGTGCCATCGGCGACGTTTATCGTAATATATCCATTGACAGTTCTCGGTATGGTCTTAATTGCAGCACTAATCGTTTTAAAGGCACGAGCGGCTGTATTCATTAATCCATCGTTTAAATCATTTCCATCTGGTCTTACATAGTAGACTACATCACCGATTTGCGTGCCATTACTTATCCAACCCGAAAATCCAACATCATTGTTGTAAGTACCCTCAAGCCGATAACCACTGTGAGCAGTTCCAACATCACCAACTGCTGTAAACCTTACAAAATTATACGCGGTGCGTATAGCTGTTACCTGCCAATAACTCTGTTGTAGACCAAGTGCATTTATACCTGATATAGAAAAAGTTATTTCTGATAAATCAGTCATAGCATTGCTTAATGACACAGGGGTAACTGTAGCGCTTGTAAGTCCTAACTCAGTAAGGCTGGCGTAACGTCTCCATCCACCCCATACACTTACGCCTAGAGTGGTGTTCGTTATACTACCACCTGATCCTTGGTTCTGTTGCAGCACAATCCCAGTAGGTTGTCCCAGTTCCGTAGCAAGTCTCCCCCCGTCAAAAGCATAAAGCGCGGTAGTATTTCCGCTTCCACTATTCGCGTAAGATAGTACAAAAGACCCTTGTGCCACTATTCCTATTTGCTTGTTGGAAACTTCACACTCCACAACATACATAGTAGAACCCTCATTAGCTATAAATCCCCATTGTGATGTTATGCCATTTGTTCTGCAGTTTCTTAAATACATCATTTGATCGCTCAAACTATTAACTGCTGGATCTATAATAGTGTTCATTGTAATACCTTGTAAGTAAATTTTACAGGCATTCCTAAATGAAATCACATTCTTAATTACATAATTTAGAGCGTCAGCATATGAGTTCCCGCCAATTATATTTATGGCTCCTACACCAGTGAACCCTCCAATAGAAACCGTTTCTAAATACGTCCCTGCACTTAATCTTATGGTTATATCATGCAATAAATATTTAGGCAACATGTTTATTGCTTTACCTATCGTCTTAAACGCATGAGCAGTATCATTAGCACTCCCATCATTGTTATCATTTCCATCCGTACGTACATAATAAGTTATTGGTGCAGTTGTTCTGCTGATTCTCTTTGAAAATTCAGCTTCAGTTCTGTCCCAGTTGTCATTTTGGACCGCAACATCGTAAAACTCAGTTGGGTCTGGTTTTACAAAACCATAATTTTGCGTTTTAGTTGACATTAAATAAGCACCTCATTTCTTAATTGATCATGTGTATAGTGTTGTAGCCTTTCATGGGCGAACTTCGCCAAAGTTAAGTGCTGGTTGTATAGTAGACTAATGTCTAAAACCATGTCCAGCGGTACGACTCGGTCGACCAGCGCGCTCGTTGTAATGAACGCATTCATTTTCCTTCGTCTTGATTCTGAATTTTCGCTCATCCAGCGTATCTGTGGCTTTGAGCATATACTATTTAATAACGCCAAGTACTAGCGTATCCAAAATAGTGAACACCATGCTTATCCTACTGTTACTATCAGCCAGTACCATGTTTTAAGAGCCGAGTCTCTTGGGAATCGCTAACCGAATGACTGCCTTGGTTTGCTCCTCCATAGCATCTAGACGATGGTGAACCAACTTAGTGGCCTGCTCGACTGTGACGATCCATTCCTTAATATCGCCGAGTTCGATCATGACCACCCTGTCGCTCTCCCTTTATTGTTAACACTCTCGAATGAGCCCTTGGCGAGAACCATTATAAGGACAAGTGTGTTCCATATTTCGCCTCACTTTTTTAGGAATAAAAATAACCGCTATTTAGGCGGTTCCGGTTGTGATTTCTCTGTTGTTGGCGCTATACCTACTGCTGTTAAAATTCGTCTGATTGCACGAGGTATGTCATTATGTCGACTACTTTTTGTCCGTCGGTCATGGCTGCTCATGCTAGTGGAACCTCTGGCTATGGTTTGTGATTTGCCGTTTGGGTATAGTATGTCCCATTCGATTTTCAGTTCAGGAAATCTCTCAAAAGGTATTCCATGACCGCCTAAAGACATATAGCCTTCAAATACTTCTGCATCTTCAATATTGCCTATTTCTCTTTCTTCTTCGCCGTAAGGCGTGTATAATACCACGCCGTTATCAATTCTTACCATGTTATATCACCCCTCTACAGTCTAAGGTTACAACACCAGCAATATATGCGCCATCTGTCCTGTTCGCAATTAAGGTTGTATCAGTTGTTGAAAAATTGATTTTAATGTATGTCCCCCCATAATATACGCCCAAAAGCTTATAATTTGACGTTATTATCTGTGCATTTGTCTGACGTATTGTTATTCCATCAAGGAATATAAATGGTTTAACTAGTTTTTGATTAATTGGTAATATTAAACTTTGATATAGTATTCCATTTTCGTAGACTGGAGTAAGGTGCAAACTCCCTAATGATATTTTCTCATACATTGCCTTATCAATAATAGTATCAAGTACCACACTCTGATTCTGCTTAATCTCAACCAACTCATACACTCCACTTACGCTGTCCACAAGTCCTTCAGAGTAACTTGCTTCTGCTGTTCCGATTTGTGGGGCGATTTCGTCTAGGATTTCATAACTAACAGTGTAGGTTGCTGATGCATCATATACCGTAGTATACGCTCTTTGATTTCCATAAGTGTAAGTTTGATTCGAGTCAATTATCCACGCTGAGTCAATGTTTCCGTTTTTCTTTATGGAGGTTATGACTTTAACCTTGTTTCTTAATCGACATGAAAAATATGATACTCTTACGTCGTTTATGTGTGCTGTGCCACCAGAAACATAAGGAACTACAACTTCGTCCAAAGCAACACCGTCTTTAAACGTAACCATATTCACTCCCTGTTTAAGCGTTGGAGCATTACCTTTAAATGGTGCAAGGTAGCTGTCAGAGTCCTCGTTGATTGATTGTGGTGTGGCTAGTTTATAGGCTAGTTGGTTGCCTTCGTAATTAGGGGCAACGTTGGATTTACAGAATGATATAATGTTCGTGCTGCTTCCTGTTATGTCATGTCTAGTAACTTCATTATTGCTTGAGAATGATATTGGCAAGTTACTAGCACATGTAATTGCATTCCCATTCTTGCTTAAAACATAGGTTGTAAATATATTAAAATTATTATATCTTACCGAAAACCATTCCCCTATAGCTATTTTACTTGCATCCGCCACATTCAAAACTGCTTGCCCAGAGTTGTTTGTCCCACTTACCATAGTAGTTGCAAATGGGAATGACCCATCAACAATACTGGAAAATATTACATATCTAGTACCATCATTTTGTCTAGCCTTCCACCCATTCATAAACGCTTTTACTTCATCATCATTTGGGTTTAGGGTTTCTGTCCAGCCGCTGTCTGTGTCTGCAACCGTTATGAACATAGTGCCTTGTGTTGTATCCATCCAATAGCAATCTGAGGTTGTTGTTGTTGTTCCATCTGATTTTAATATTTTACCATCATTTTTAACACCATAGCCCCATGAACTTACGCTATTTTTAGCTACAAACCCCGCAACATTTAGTGTTTTGAAACCTACCGCATCCCCACCAAAACCAAAAGCATAATCCTTCCCAAACAACGTCTTTCTTTGCCACAACTTTTGCCCTTTTACTTGCCCATCTGCCATTTCCACTGTGTCGCCTGTGAAGAAGTCTCCTTCAATTACGCATCTTTCAGCATCGTACGACTGATAAGATGGTGGAGCTGTTGTTCCTTTGGTAATACTTACAGAGTCAAAGTAGTAAGTCCCAATAGAAGCCCCATAATAGAACACTGTTATTTCATCATTATTTCCAGTGTTAAATGTTCCCGAACCATACCTAAGAGTACCTGAACTTGCTTTTATCTCCCCACCAACATTGGTTACATTATGTGAGTAATAGTAATCCGTATTCTTGGCGACCTTTATTTTACGCTGTACCCAGTTTCCTAGTGTATTGACCACTTTAAATCTGCCATTCTCAACTGTAATTACAGCACCACTGCCTGATGACTCCCATCCTGCAACGCCTTCTTCACAGTTACCATTTCTAACTAAGTTTCCATGTACAGACTCTAAAAATAGATTCTTTGTAACTACTAGGCTGTCGGCATATGGGTAGCGTGCCATGAGGATTTCAATGCTGTCATTGGCGTACTCTGTTGCACTTATTTCGTTTACCATAATACCATCAACCCAACCGTACTGATCGATAGCCGTGCCAGATGTGCCAATTGCTACAAAATTCGCATTATTGCCAGATATCTTTAACCCTATCCTTGAAAATTTTGTAGTGTCAGCGCAGAAGGCTGTTTGCCCGTTATTCGTATGAATATTCAATCCACCTGTACAGTTTCCGTTTTTTACATATGCGGTTATTAGATAATTCTTACTCGAATCATACGTAAATGGTACTTTATTGAGTGACCCTCCATCGATGTGTGTTGAAGTGATTTTTATCGAGTTGCTCCCAAAGACTTTAGTTGTTGAATCTAAAGATATATTTATTCTAAACATTCCCCACTTCCCAACATCCTCACAATTCCCATCCTTCCCAAGCAAATTAACATAGTGTCTCGGAGTGAACTTAACGTTCAGAGGTATAGGTTCTGCACCTGTCTTGGTTATTGTAGTTGGTGTGAGGCCAAGTGTCGCTGGTATTAAGACATTGGGATCCAACTTATCATTTAATTTTTTAATCTCAACTTCATTTTTATCCCAGTTGTCATTTTGAACCGCAACATCGTAAAACTCAGTTGGTTCTGGTTTTGTAAAGCCATAAACTGGCGTTTTCGTTGACATTAAGTAAGCACCTCATTTCTTAATTGATTATGTGTGTAGTGGCGAAGCCTTTCGTGGGTAAACTTAGCCAC
>JBGSUZ010000099.1:0-5427 GCA_041753235.1 Acidaminobacteraceae bacterium | reverse complement strand
GTTTACGTATCAGCAATTTTTATTTTAAGTAAGTAGTGTCATAGTTTTCAGACACGCCCTAATAAAAATAGTTTCATAACATTTCCATTCCTAAATAGAGCATAGTATTTGTCAGAATAATTAATTAATTTTTTGTAATATTTGTGTTTTACTTGTTACAATTTTGTGATAAACTAAACCTTGTCAGTTGAGGGGTACTCAATTGACGGTTGCGCGAGCGGCTAATAAACTCGCTCACAACTAAAACACACTATCTTTAGGGGGTATATGTTTTGAAAAATTTATTAACACGTTGGAATCAGATGAGTCTTGTCAAGCGAATCATCGTTGGCCTCATCATCGGTATTATTCTTGCCGTTACCATTCCAGAAGCAGCAAAACCTGTCATTATTTTTGGTTCATTATTTGTAGGCGCTTTAAAAGCTATTGCACCAGTTCTAGTTTTCTTCTTAGTTATGTCTGCGATCTCTCAACATAAAGCAGGTCATCAAACTAATATGAAATCTATTATCATCCTTTACCTCTTGGGTACATTCCTTGCAGGATTTGTTGCAGTTATGATGAGCTTTGTTTTCCCAGTTACACTTACTTTGGCTGGCGTTACAGCGGAAAGTATCACACCTCCAGGCGGTGTTGTAGACGTCTTGAAAGCTTTATTACTCAATGTAGTTGATAATCCAGTCAAGGCACTTTATAACGCTAACTATATTGGTATTCTTTCATGGGCACTCCTTTTAGGACTAGCATTAAGAGGTGCACCAGATACAACAAAAACTATGATTTCTAACATTTCAGACGCTGTTTCTCAAATGGTTAGATGGGTCATCAACTTTGCACCACTTGGCATTATGGGTCTTGTATTTGACGCAATCGCAACTAATGGTATTGAGTCAATGCTTGGTTACGGTCACCTTCTTTTCGTTTTAGTTGGTTGTATGGCCTTTATTGCACTTGTTGTTAACCCAATTATCGTATTTATTAAAATCAGAACGAATCCATATCCATTAGTTTTCAAATGTCTTAAGGACAGTGGTATTACAGCATTCTTTACAAGAAGTTCTGCTGCCAACATCCCTGTTAACATGAGTCTTTGTGAAAAACTTGGTCTAGACAAAGATAATTACTCTGTTTCTATTCCACTTGGTGCTACAATCAACATGGCTGGTGCTGCTGTTACAATTTCAGTTTTAACACTTGCAGCCGTTCATACACTTGGTATTACGGTTGACTTCCCAACAGCAGTTATCTTAAGCGTTCTCTCAGCAGTATCTGCTTGTGGTGCTTCCGGCGTTGCTGGCGGTTCTTTGCTCCTTATTCCACTTGCTTGTAGCTTATTTGGTATCCCAAATGAAGTTGCAATGCAAGTCGTTGGTGTTGGTTTCATCGTAGGTGTTCTTCAAGACTCTTGTGAGACTGCACTTAACTCTTCTACTGACGTTCTCTTCACTGCTGCTGCAGAATATGCAGAGTGGCGTAAAGCAGGTAAGGAAATTACTTGGACTAAAGGCTAAAACACTTTAGCATCAATTAGCTTTAAATAAAAAGCTCTGCCATTGATTTGGCAGAGCTTTTTTCTATTTTTGATGTTTTTTTAGATACGCTATTGCCATAGGGCCTTCTAGCGGTCTGCTAAAGTAGTAACCTTGAACAATGGGGCACCCTATTGTTTTTAGCTTGTTGAGTTGAATTTCTGTTTCAACCCCCTCAGCAATAAAGTTTATTTTTAAATCTTTAGCAAGTGCAATAATAGATTTGATTAAAAAGTAATCGCTGCCCTTATCATCTATCTTTGCAGTAAAACTCTTATCAATTTTTAAAGTGTCTATCGAAAGTTGTCCTAAATAGTTCAGTGAAGAATATCCTGTTCCAAAATCGTCTAGAGCGACTTTAAACCCTTTTTCCCTCAAATAGTTTAGCTTAAACTGAACACTTTCAAAGGATTCTATAAAGGATGTTTCCGTGATCTCTAAGCTCAAATTTCTTGGATCGGCATTGGCCTCTTCAACAATACCAAGGAGCTCAGGTAAAAACATATCCAGCGCAATTTGTTTAGCAGACAAGTTGATTGACAAAATGATGTCTGGTTGCACAGCAACCATTTGCTTTAAAAAATTGCAGGATTCTTTCAAAACAAATTGTCCAATACTCATAATCAAACCACTTTCCTCTGCAAGGGGTATAAAATGGTCTGGTCTCACAAACCCTAATTGAGGACTATTCCAACGGATCAGTGCCTCAAATCCATAGAGTTTAGACTCTCCTTTATCAACATACATTAGGGGCTGGTAAACCATAAAAAATTCATTTTGCTCAAGTGCCTGTCTCATATGGGTATTCAAATTAAGTTTATAATTCACACTGTCCGTCATTTCTGTGGTGTAAATTAGGTACTGCATCATATTATTCTTTCGGCATTGATACAGGGCAGTATCCGCATTTCTGAGCAGTGATTCTGCATCTAGCGCGGAACTAGGATAAGCTGAAATGCCTATTAACGCACTTATGAACATTTCTCTTCCTTCAATTTTAAAAGGTTTTTCAAATAATTCGATTACACATTCAGCCAGTGCTGCTGCTTTGTCAACAGAGCCAAATTGAAGCAGTCCAAAATCCATGCTAGTCAGTTGGTATAACTTACTGTTCTCTGTATTTTTAGCCAATCTATTAGCCACTTCAACAATTAACTTATCTCCAATCAGATGACCAAAAGAGCTATTAAAGGCTTTAAAATTTTGCAAATCAACATATAATAGTACCGCCTCACTCTCCCCTTTTGAGTCGTGGAGAAATATATCCATGTCTCTCATAAAGGCACTTCGATTCGGCAAGCCTGTCAACTCTTCATTGTAGGCTAAATGTTCAATTTGCAATTCTTTCATTTTTTTGTCGTGAATTTCTATATAAGCACCAGCCAACTTAATGACATCTCCCTGTTCATTTTTCAAGCTGACGACACGGGCTAAATTCCATATTTCTTCTCCCAATGCATTTCTTTGCCGAAATTCTTTTTCAAAATAATCTACTTCCCCTGACAAGGCTAAATTGAACTGTTCAATCAATAGAGGTGCATCTTCTGGGTGCATACCCCTAACCCAGTCTTTTGGATCCGATGATTCTGCCAACAGTTCCTTGGAAGCACGTAGCTGCGGATTAATAAAATTTCGTTTTCCAGTTTTTACATTATAATCCCACATCAACTCACGGCTTGCTAATTGCAGCATTGAATTGCGTTCTTCGTTTTCTACTAGTTGGTCCAGTTGTGCGTTCATTCTTGCCTGATAATTTTTAAGTAATTGTATGTAGCGATAGGTAGCATACCCACCTAAAGCGATTGCCTGAACAATTGCCATTATATAGCCTGGGCCTATAGAGAATGTATCACCATAATTAAAGTAAGCTAAACAACCTGACAATACGATGCCGGTTATAGCAAACGCTAAGGTTATTCGAAAATCCATCATTATTTGTGTTGCAATCATGTAAATCAGCGTCATAAGAATCATAGAGCCAGCCACATCGAATGAAAAATAGAATATGCTAAACCCAATGTAACTGGCAAACGCTAGCGCTGTCAAATACCAAGCTTTTGCCCCATTCTCTTTCAGAACATATTTGATTGCCATTAAAACAATGATTAAAGCCAATATAATAATAAATGGCACTGCAAAGATTCTAAAGCGATCAACACGATTAAGTCCTGCCACCACAAAATATGCACTTGCAGCGGCTAGTGCTAATAAACCGTTTACCAGCAATATTTGAAAGATAATATTTATGCCTTCCGATTGCAGTTGAGAGTCGACTAGGTTTCTTTTCATACGCATATAATCCCCCCTGTCATACCTTAACAATGCTTATTCTTCGACGCGATGTATGACAATACCAAATTCTCCATCCTCTGAAATTGGCTTTGCAGCTTTTACTTGTGGCATAAATGCACTCTCGTCTATATTGATGTTAATGCAAAGAACTGCTTTTTCTTCAGACCAATCTAATCTTTTAGAACAGCTGACGCATAAATTGTTGGTCATCGTCGACTTGAAGGGTTGTTTAACCCAAGTTTCCAAAATAGAGCCATAAAGTTTATTAAATAACTCTTTAGTTGAGAAATCGGAGCCATGATTATGTAACATGAACATCGAACTGTGTTTTATGTCATACTTCTCTTTATTAGTCCAAGTTGCGCCCATCTGTTTGCCTTTATCGTCTATAAACCATAGATTTTCTACCATCGGATAGGCTTCAAATGCGTGGTCAATCATCACTTTAAGAGGCTCTTTTCGACTGCTTTCAATTGTATTAATAACACCATGTATAATATTGCAAGCTCTTGCTGTCATTAATCGACTAAGCTGAAGTATATTATCTTCTTCACGCACATGGGCTTCTATGAGGTTTGTATAACGCATTTTTATATCACTTAATGACTCTAAGGTCAAATCTAATGGTTTGGAAATAAAAAACCCTTGCATGAATTGTGCACCGCAGTCTAAAGTGAAATTTAAATCCGACTCATCTTCAATACCTTTGCCCACCATTACAATGCCCATTGGTTCAGTTATATATTTAAGGGTTTGGACTAGTTTCTCAGCATACTGCTGATTTTTCAATTGTTTAAGTGCTCTAATATCTATTTTCAAAACATCTGGTCCAAGGTAGAGTATTTTATCAATATTGTTATAGTCTACACCCACGTCATCTACACAAATGTAAAAGCCTTTTTGCTTATATTCGTCCGTAAAATGCTTAATCATATTCATTTGGTTAGGCTTAAATGGATTAATATCGAAAAATATATTACTCGCTGGGATGCCATATTTATAAACAGCTTCTTCAATTATAGGGATTTCAAGACACTTTTCAATAAATTCAGGACTCATATTGATGAACAATAACATCTCATTCTGTACTTCATAAATTGGCTTAAAAGTTTCAAATGCCTTATGTAACATAAGTGTTTCTAACTCATATAACAGGTTTCTTTCTCTAGCCATGGCAAAAAGAATCGCTGGTGAAATCAACTCTCCCGTTTCAGGATGTACCCCACGCGAGAGTGCTTCAATACCAGATACAAAATCTTTGTTAGGGGATATGACAAGTTGCATTAATGTTTCTATTCGCTTTTCATTTATTAATGTCTGTATATTTAGCTCCATAAAGCCACCTCATTAGCAATAGTAAATATTGTCTGTCCATTTCTCTAATTCTACCCATTTTAATTGCTTTAACACGATTCCTTAGCTGTAATCTTATTAGCTTGTTGTTCTATTATAGTTTATTAATCAACAAAGGGGCTGTTGCAAAATAGCCCCCAAATAAAAAATGACCTGTAGCAAATCAAATTTGATTTGTCGCAGGTCATTTTTTATTCTATAAATGTTTAGAACTGGCTCGAAGAGCCAGTTCTGGTGAGTTATAATTATTTTA
>JBGSUZ010000098.1:0-3027 GCA_041753235.1 Acidaminobacteraceae bacterium | reverse complement strand
GAAAAGGCCAAGAAGCACACCTAAGTAAATAAATGAACGAATTCGTTCTAATGCAATGTCAACGTCTGAGAGCAAAATACCCACCACAACTGCACCAACTTGCTTTCCATTTGTACCATAAACGGGTGTAAACGCTCTTACTGCACCACCTAACGTTCCCTCTGCAATTGACGTATAGGTTTCTCCATTATAAACGCTGGCATCATCGCCGCCAATAAATCGAAAGCCTATTTTACTTCTGTCTGGATGCGTCTTGCGTATACCATCCATGTCAATAATGACAATATATTCAACTCGGCTTGCCACTCTATTTTTTTCCGCAAGAATTTGCAAGGTTTCTAACGGTCGTTTGCCTTCCAGTCCATCTCTGACCCATTCAGCCTGAGCCAGCATAGCTGAAACCACTTCTGCTTTCGAGGTCATCTCACGCGTAATACTGCGCTCCATGTTCAGCGCTATCATCCAGTCCGAAAAGAGAAGCGAGGTCATGACGACTAACACCACTAGACAAATGATTTTTGTTTTCAGTTTTAGGCCATCTATCCTATCTTTCAATTTCATGCGCCGCTTCCTGCCTTTCTTAAAAACATTATACCCTAAACACGACCTTATCAAGAAAGCAAAAAAGGCATAGACGCAACGAGCTATGATCGTTACGCCTACGCGATATTAGGGGTGTGAATAACAGACTATATTAACAACTTAATCAGGGTTGACGCCAAGATAAGAATCAGTGCGCCACCTATTCTAGAGGAAATTTGTGCAAAAGGCATGAGCGACATACGCTTGGAAGCAGAAAGTACTGCAACGTCTCCCGTACCACCCATATTAGCCATACATAAGCCTGCGGTTATCGCTGACTCTATGAAATGGAAACCAACGAGACGCCCCATTAGACCAGCGCCTAGAATTGCACCTAGGATTGTCACTGTAATTAAAAGTACATAGATTGGCGTGAAAGCTGAAATAACTTCACCAAGGTTGGTATACGCTACACCTATACCGACAAGGAGTACTGGGGTCAAGTTGGTCATCACGAAGTTAAACCACTGAAACGCCCCTTCTTCGAACTCTCTTGGTATTAAGCCAATCGCTTTTGAAATAGCAACAGATATAATCATCCATGCATAACTATGAATACTTGGGAAGAATTCTCCCAAAATACAGCCCCAGACATAAAAACCTATTGCAATCAATAGACCAGAGCCCATTTTAGTAAGGCTTAATGGCGCCTTCGCTTCTTCAACGATTTCGTCTTGCATGTCAGCACGCATCAACTGTCCATTGCCTGTAAGTTTAGGAAAACTTTTTCCCAGTTTGTCTAAAAGACCACCACAAACAATCGCAATTGCATTCCCTAGCGCTACCGCCGGAATCATCATGGACATCATGGCTGCTGGGTCTTTCGCCATGCTACTGCCAAATATTTTTGCAAGTGGCACTGCGCCAGCGCCCATGCCGCCTCCCATTATAGGAATACCTATGAATAGAATTGCTTCCTTAGCACCGTAACCAGAAATAGCGCCAACTGTACCAACAAATAACAGCGCACAACCAACGCCCCCTATAAGGGCTGGTAAATAGCGTACCGCTGCTTTAATTAACAAATCCCGGCTCATGCCAAGGATACTGCCTGTTATAAGTGCCGCAATATAAAAGTTAAGAAACTCAAAGTCTTTCATAAAACTGCTAATCAGCTTGACTTGATCCTCAGTGAATACATGGTACATGACCATGGCAGCCGAACCGAAAATAATAACGATTGGCCCACCACCGAAGAAATCTTTAACAATAGGTGTGCGGTTACCAACTTCATTGAGCACCAAGCCCACTACAAACATAAGTGCTAACGAACCGACTATACCACCTGGCAGTGCGCCAAGCGCCGCAGCAGCGATAATTACCGCTGCAATAACGCCAAATACGGGTAAAGACAGGCCTAAAATTCTATAATTTCTGATGGCTTCCATGTGCCACCCCCGAATCGATAGCAGCTTGCGCTACTGCTTTTGCAACCGCTACACCAACGCGTGGATCAAAAGCATTTGGAATCACATAATCATCTCTAAGATCACTTTCATCAATCAGTTCAGACAATGCAATAGCCGCCGCAACTTTCATTGCTTCATTTATATCTGAGGCCCGAACATCTAACGCCCCTCTGAAAATACCCGGGAATGCTAACACGTTATTGATTTGATTTGGAAAATCACTTCTACCTGTACCAACTACCCTTGCACCTGCCTCTAAAGCTAACTCCGGCATAATTTCAGGTGTTGGGTTTGCCATAGCAAATACAATGGCATCTGAGTTCATGCTTTGAACCATTGCTTCATTGACAATATTTCCTGCTGAAACACCAATGAATACATCGGCCTTAGTGAGTGCGTCTGCTAACGAACCTACTTCTTTATTCGGGTTAGTCACTTCTGCGAGTTGCTTATGCGCTTCGCTAAGTCCTGTTAGTGAAGAACTGATAATGCCAAAACGATCGCATGCGAGTACTTCTTTCGCACCAAGAGACAAGAGCATTTTGACGATGGAAGTCCCTGCTGCACCAGCCCCATTGACAACAATACGTGCTGTATCCATTTTTTTGCCTACTAATTTAAGCGCATTGAGCAAGGCGCCACTTACAACGATAGCCGTACCGTGCTGATCGTCGTGAAATACAGGAATGTCTAGTTCTGCCTTAAGTCGTCTTTCTATTTCAAAGCACCGAGGTGCGCCAATATCTTCTAAATTTATGCCACCAAAACCCGGGGCAATTAACTTAACCGTTCTGATAATCTCTTCTGTATCTTTTGTGTCTAAGCAAATTGGAAATGCGTCCACATTGGCAAATGCTTTAAATAGAACTGCCTTGCCTTCCATAACAGGAAGGGCTGCCTTTGGCCCAATGTCTCCCAAACCCAGTACTGCGGTTCCATCTGTTACTACAGCTACCATATTGCCTTTAGCGGTGTATTTATAAACGTCTTCTTCACACTGGTGAATTCTTCGGCAAGGCTCAGCAACCCCCGGCGT
>JBGSUZ010000097.1:0-3665 GCA_041753235.1 Acidaminobacteraceae bacterium | reverse complement strand
CTGCTGCAGCTGTTGCAG
Source organism: Acidaminobacteraceae bacterium (assembly GCA_041753235.1). Classification (GTDB taxonomy): domain Bacteria; phylum Bacillota; class Clostridia; order Peptostreptococcales; family Acidaminobacteraceae; genus JBGSUZ01. The sequence continues at coordinate 3,647 of JBGSUZ010000097.1, read as the reverse complement.
CTATTACAAGTACTTGAACAATTTTCACTCATGTCTTTTTCTCCTCACCCTATACAATATTTATTATCATTTACTGACAATGCATTTTCCTTTGCTGGCGTGACGTCTGCATCTACCGCAACCATATATGGGTTCCGATTCATCGCAGAGTTTATAGTCTCCACCCTCAATTTTTAGAATTTTACCGTTCACGAGGGCATCTGCAACTTTTGTCCGCGCATCGTTATAAATTCTTTGTACGGTAGAACGGGCTACATTCATACGCACTGAGGCTTCCTCTTGACTCATGCCTTCCAGGTCAATTAGACGAAGCGTCTCATACTCCTCAACAGTCATCAGCATCATTTCTCTATCTAGCGGATGGGGCGTTAAGGGCCCAAATAGATTACTTTCAGGTAAACAACAAACTTTTCGCCCTTTCTTGGGTCTCGGCATTATGGTCACCTCCAACATTATGGGTATATGTTCTTTGCACTATAATTTTAGTCTTTTTCAGGTATATGTCAACAGCTAAAAATTAGCAATGGGATTGAAAGACTTGTAACGTTCTATCATTTCCCAAACAGTCTCCTCCTTAGCAATCAATGCCTTGTCTTGATAAAACACCTTTCTGATAGTAATGCTTGATTTCCGTCATCTCAGTTACTAAATCTGCAAACTGCATAATTGATTTTGGCGCATACCGACCTGTCAAAATGACTTCTACAGATGGCTCTTTCTCTTTAAGAACTTGCAACACCTGTATTTCAGTTATCAAGTCAAAGTAAATCGCTATAAAAATTTCATCCAAAATCACAACGTCGTAAGCACCTGCTTTGAGTATTTCAGCACAGCGTTCAAGCCCTAATTTACCCGCTTTCTTGTCTTCTGCATTAGGGCTATTTTCTATAAAACATCCCTTGCCAAGTTGCTCTATATGTATCAATGGCATTAGGTTACTGATTTTAGTCTCACTATAAGCCATATCTTTAACAAATTGTCCTATAAATACGCGCTTTCCTGCACAAGCAGCTCGAACTGCCAATCCAAATGCAGCAGTTGTCTTGCCTTTTCCATTGCCCGTATAAACCTGTATATAACCTGTTTCCATGCATACACCTACCTTTATTCTAGTTCACTGACTATAACTTTTAGGATTTCTCACTTTAAGTCGATAAGTATTATAGCCCTTATAGTAAATGCATTCAACCGCTGGATCTGCATTCAGTTTCGCTAAAAGCACTTCTGGTTTGCTGCATTTTCTGGACTTTAAAAAATCGAGTATTTCAAATTGATTCATCGGGTGCCTTTGAATGGTGCTGATTACAGCCTCAAAATCGTCAGTTGCCTCACTATAAAAGCCTGCTGAGCTTAGCAAATCAATCGCTATACCACCTAGTAAAATAGAGGCTTTTTCCATAAATTCAGGCGTAGCCGCTTCTGCTTCTGGCTCTGCAGGCGGTCGCACTGGCGTGTTTAAAAATAAACGGTCATACCGAATCATTTTAAGCAACTCCGCCATTTTTTGCAAGGTTGCTGCATCGTCATTAAACCCTTTCACAAACATAATTTCGAGCCATAATTGACCCGGATATCGTTTTGAGAAATCAATGAGACCTTGCAATACTTCTTGGTAACTTATGCTGCCATGAGGCCTATTAATTTGTTTAAATTGTTTTTCATTGACTGCGTCTAAAGATGGCAGCACAAAATCTGCTTTTAAAAGTGCTTGAACGACCTGTTCATCGCTTAACAAGGCCCCGTTTGTTATAACTGCAATCGGTTTGCTTGTAAGTGCTTTAATACCGTCTATGAGTAACTCAAGATCTGCAAATAGCGTTGGTTCTCCTTCACCCACAATGGTTATGATATCATAGGATAACTCTGCATGACTCAGTACTTGCTTAAGTTCAGCAAGAATAGCTTCAACCAGATAGAATTGCCCTCTCATAATCGTTAGTGGATTGGTTCGACCTAATTGACAATAGATACAAGCGTAATTACAGGTTTTTCTAGGCAATGGGCTAATGCCTAATGAAAGACCCAAACGCCTTGACGGCACTGGCCCATAAACAAAATTCATGCTTGCCATTTTTAACGCCTCCTCTAGAAGCAGTTTATAAAGCTAGATCTGTTTGGCAGGTTTCTGCCTCTCCAAAAAGTTGATTCGAAACAAATTTGACTGCATTTTCAACACAACCAACACAGGACATTTTTTTATGTCCTCTAATGTCACGGCATTTATCTGAACCGGCATTCTCTACGAAGTAATCTCTCAACTGCTGTACGGTTTTTTGATCTGAGTGTTGAGCCAATACCATTTCAGCAGCGTAAATGGCCCCACATAGATTCTCAGGCGCACGGCCTGTACCAAATGCACCGAACTCCGTAATGGTTTCATCACTTATATTCAATACCTCTTTAAAGCCACATAAAACAGCTTGGGCGCAGTTCTTTCTTGTTTTTCCGTTTTTACCTAAATAATTTTCTAATGCTGTGTTGATCATTTCTTTTTTCCTCCAAAATCACATACGCTATTTTCTTTACATTGCTTGCAAGTGCCGGTCATCACTATTGTTATATCTTCTATCTCATCTTGAAAAGCGTTTTCGATAACTTCTTTTTGTTGAATCATGTCTTTGAAAATTTTCCTATCAGCATACTCTTTAATTTGACCACATAGCTTACATCGAAAATGTATATGTAATTTTTTCTGACTATACATATCCAGTTCATAGTAATGGTCATCTTGAATCACAACTTCTTTAACAATACCAAGTTGCTTAAATATACTAATATTTCTATAAACGGTAGGTAAACTTATTCCGTATTCCTTTAAGCTATGATACACATCTTCCGGTTTTAAATGTTCACGACTATCAACAAAAAATTTTATCATTGTAAGTCGTGAATAAGTCAATTTATAGCCACTAGAAGCAATTTTATTCTCTATTGCATCAGTAACTTCAGTCAATGGCATGATCTCACCCACTCTATTTTATTAAGTGCTCTGACTTCCACGCTTGAATCATAATCGCACATGCGATACGTTTCTTTTGTAATTCACAACTGAAAACATTGGGTTTGTTAAAATCGCCATTTGAAAAATGTGCATTGGCATGGCACCCTCCAGAGCAAAATAACTTTGCCCAACATGCTTCACAAGGCGGTTTATTCAGAATAGTATTTTCAGTAAATTTACAAGAAATTTGTTTGTCTATAACACCTTCAAAAACCGTACCCAACTCAAATTCAGTTTCTCCGACAAATTGGTGACAAGGGTACAACTTGCCCTCAGGGGATACCGCTAAATACTCGCCGCCAGCACCACAAGCTGTAATTCGCTTATAGAGACAAGGGCCATCGAATACATTTACATTAAAATGGTAGAAATTAAACCCTTTACCCGCCGCTAAACGGTTTATATACTGGATGGCTAACTGTTCATAAGCTTCCATTAATTCCGGCAAATCTGCCTCATTGAAGTGCAGTGAACTCCCACTGCCCACCACTGGCTCAACAGATATTTCTTTAAATCCTAAATCAGCTAAATGCATTACATCTTTTGCAAAATCTTTATTCTGTGCCGTAAATGTCCCACGTACAAAATAACTCTTTTTACCTCGAGTAGCAATTAACGCTTGTGTTTGAGGCACAATACGGTCATA
>JBGSUZ010000096.1:0-2768 GCA_041753235.1 Acidaminobacteraceae bacterium | reverse complement strand
ATATATAGATTGATGGTGATGACATGAAAGCAAGACACCAACAAGAACCCTTATTAGCATTAGAACTAGAATTGGTTCAAAATATTTTAATAGAGCAGACAAAGAGCGGAGACCCTAAGTTTGACGCAGTGATTTTAGACTGGGTCTCCCAAAGAGGCAAGATGCTTAGGCCAGCCTTTTATTTACTGGCCAGCCGCTTTGGCATGGACCAAGATTTACTAAGTATTTGGCAGTGGCAGGCAATTGAAAGTCCAGAGCAGCTGTTGGAGACGCTCCGTGAGGACAAGGAGCGCATGCAGTATTATAAGGGTGCGGCGGCAATAGAGCTGGTGCACATGGCGAGCCTTATCCATGACGACGTCATAGACGAAGCGAAGCTTCGCCGTGGCAGGCCCTCGATTCAAAGTGTTAAAGGCAAAGACTATGCGGTTTACATGGGCGACTATTTCTTTTGCAAAGCCATGTTAATGGTTTCTGACCATGAATTTGGCGGTAACCTTAAGACGCTTGCTCAGGGCATGACTCAGGTTTGCCTTGGCGAAATAAGACAGTATCACAGCCGGAATGTTTTTGAGCCTGATCTAAGAAATTATTTTAAAATCATCGCTTCAAAGACTGCGGCGCTCTTTGCACTGAGTCTTTACGCAGGGGCTTTTGAAAACCAAGAAGACAAGCGGTTAGCCAGTAACTTGGGCAAGGCGGGCTACAATGTAGGCATGGCCTTTCAAATTATGGACGACCTGCTAGACTATGATCCAGAAGCTCAAATGGGTAAAGAGACTTATAAGGACTTAATACAAGGCAACATTAATTTGCCAATTCATTTGGCGCTGAAAAGTCTAAAACAGCATGAACTGACAGAACTGCTGACGGGTGAGCAACTTGACTTTGACACCTTTCTCAAGGTAGTGGGCATAATCCATGAGACTCATGCGGATACGGCGTCAAAACGCTATGCTCAGAAGTATACAAAACGGGCACTCAAGTATTTGAGCCGAGTACCTGAGGGCGATACGCGCGAATTGCTCAGACAAATATTTGTAGAATTATTGGAGCGTGAACTATAGTGAAATACTTCTTAGAAACGGGTGATGAAAGATGAAACTCAAACCATTTTTAAAACTCGTTGAAATTCAGACCAAGGTAGCCAGCGTGATTCCTTTCGCGATTGGCACCTTGGTTTCTGTCTATCTGTATGGACATTTCAACGGACTTAATTTTTTACTCATGCTAGGCTCACTGCTTTGCATTGACATGACGACCACGGCAATTAACAATTATATGGATTATCAAAAGGCACTGCATACTGAGGGTTATGGATACAACGGGCACAATGCGATTGTTCGGGACAATCTGGACATACGCTCGGTTCAGCGGGTCATTATGGGGTTATTTACCTTTGCGACCTTATTTGGACTCATGCTATTTTTTTACACAGATTGGGTAGTACTCTTGGGCGGCGCTATTTCCTTTGCAGTAGGTGTCGGTTATACTTATGGCCCGATGCCTATTTCCAGAACGCCCTTTGGAGAAGTCGTATCTGGCGTTGTCATGGGATTTGGCATATTATTTCTTGCCGTATACATACACCTGCCGAATCCAGATTGGTTTTTAGTTTCTTGGAATGCAGCAGGCAGGCTGTTCATAGAACTGAACTTCTTTGAATTTGCCAGACTTTTTGTTATAGCTGTTCCCCTGATGGTGGGGATTGGCGACATCATGCTTGCTAACAACATTTGTGACATGGAAGAAGACTGGAATAACCATCGGTTTACGTTGCCACTTTCAATAGGCAAGCCGTCTGCACTTTGGATTTTTGGTGCCAGTTACGTAGCGGTTTACGCAGTAATCACAATGGGTGTGATTATTCAGTGGCTGCCACTGGGAAGTTTGCTCATTTTCCTAAGCCTACCGATTGTCTACAAACTGACCCGTGCATTTATGGCCCAGCCAATCAAGCAGTTAAACTTTATAAATGCAGTCAAGAATTTTGTTGTGCTCAATTTATGCTATGGTTTCTCATGGTTGTTTATGCTCATAGTTAAAATAAATTAAAACTATATGTCAGCCCTGCAAAAAGAATTGCCAAAGCAACGTACAAAATGTTAGAATGATTAAAAATATAAATGCTAGCCGATGGTGACGCCTCTGTCTTCATTGGCTTTGCTTATGGAGTGATAGAGATGATCATTTTAACAATTGATCAATTGCAAAAAAGCTTTGGCGCCAACATCGTACTAGATTCTGTTAGTTTTGAATTGCAGGAAGGCGAGCGGATTGGCCTAATTGGCAGAAATGGGGCGGGTAAAACGACCCTGTTTAAAATGATAACGGGCAGTGAAAGTTATGACAGTGGCAACTTATTTATTAAACGTGGTGCGAGAGTTGGCTATTTGGAACAAATTCCAAAGGTAGACGAAGCACTTACCGCAAGTCAGGTTATTCAACTGGCTTTTGAACCAATCTTAGAGATTGAACGCCAAATGCACGGGCTGACTGAGCGCATTGCTGAAGCAGGGACAAAAGCCGAATCTGCTGTTTCAGAGTCGCTACTTTCAGACTTTGACGACCTGCAACGACGGTTTGAGTTGGCGGGCGGCTATGAAATGGATGTGCGTTTCAATAAGGTTGTTGAGGGTCTAAAAATTAAAGAAGATATACTCAGTAGAACGTTTAGTGACCTGAGCGGCGGCGAAAAGACCCGCGCTTTATTAGGCAGAATTCTATTGGAAGCGCCAGATATATTGCTACTGGATGAACCTACCAAT
>JBGSUZ010000095.1:0-11144 GCA_041753235.1 Acidaminobacteraceae bacterium | reverse complement strand
CCATTAGATGAAGTCATTGAAACCATGTACAAGGTTGGAAAAATACTGTCACCTACTTTAAAAGAGACCGCAATGGGCGGTTTGGCAGTTACACCAACGGGTATCCAAATCACAAAGAAAATTTTCGGATAAAGCCGTTTTAACACAGCGGTAGAAAGCTGGTGTTGCATGAAAACACAAATAATGACCCGGATGGCTATTTATACAGCTATGGCTTTAGCCTTAACAATTTTTGAGCGCTTTCTTCCCATACCCATTCCTTTTCCCGGAGTGAAACTCGGGCTAGCCAACTTGATTATTATTATTGTGCTATACAAGCATAGTTTTAAGGACGCACTCATTGTCAATGTGGCAAGAGTTATACTGGCGGCAATGTTTGGTGGTGGTCTTGGGGCTTTGCTTTACAGCTTCTCAGGCGCGCTTGTCAGTTTAGGGGCAATGCAGTTAGTCAAGCAAACTTTCAAAGAAAATGTAAGCACAATTGGTGTCAGTTTGACAGGCGCTTATTTTCACAGCTTCGCTCAAGTGGCAGTAGCGGGACTCATTATTCAAAATGCAGGCATTATTACCTACTTGCCAGTCATTATGTGGGCTTCACTTGGAACAGGCGTGGTAATTGGTCTTACCAGTGGTGAGTTTACAAAACGTTCCTTGTCATTTTAAACTAAAGTATAATAAGTTATAATAGAAGGCAGTTACGCTCTTTTTAATTAATTGAGAGCAGACTGCCTTTTTATGTTTCAAAAATGGAAATAGAGAGTAGCTATAAAAACCGTCTATTTATTACCTAAAGCTTAAGTAATTTAATGCTTCGTTAAGCCTCTTAAGGGTTTCTTAAAGGTTTTAAGAGTTTCTTAAGTCTTGTCATGGACTTGTAATACAAAGTTTTATTAAGTACCTTGCTAAACAAGATAGCTTGTGCTATCTTGTAATCAAGAAAAGGCCGCAACGGTGGCATAGGAGGGTATTCTAATGGAAAAACGTTTGTATCGATCAAGACAGAATAGAGTTTTAGCAGGAGTATGTGGTGGTATTGGAGAATACTTCAATATTGACCCAACGGTAGTTCGGTTAGTATTTTTGTTGGCAGTCATTTTCGGTGGTGTAACCGCATGGATTTATTTACTTGCATTAATCATTATGCCGAATGAACCTAATTTTTACTAAAGGTAAGGGGTGAGATTTATGAAAAAACTATACCGTTCTAGAAAAGATGCAATGGTTGCTGGCGTATGCGGGGGTATTGCAGAGTATGTAGGCATTGACTCAGCCATCGTTAGACTAATCTTTGCAGTATTGGTCATGGCAGGTGGCATTGGTGTATTGGCTTACTTCCTTGCATGGATTATTATTCCTGAAGGATCCAATGACAGCAGCTTTGAAAAAGAAGATGGTAGCCAGACAAGAATGCATATGGAGCTTTCAGGCGACAAAATGAGAATGATGATTGGCTTTGGATTTATAGGCCTTGGCGTCCTCTTCTTCGTAAACAAGTTTGTTCCCTGGTTTACATTTGATATTTTCTGGCCAGCAATACTAATCATGATTGGTGCTGTTATTTTAATGAAAGGTAAAGGTGAATAACATGTCTGAACAAACTCCAGGAACAGATAAACAAGAGCAAAATAGTTCGCAAGACAATCAAAGTTTCGAAAAAAAGCATGAGGACTCAAAAGAAGCCCGCCGCGAGTATAGAGACCAGCGCAGAGCAGAACGCAGAGAATATCGCTATGAACGCAGTGTTTCAGATGGTATTGGCGTAGGTGTCACTTTTATCTTTATTGGACTTGTATGGATGATGGCTAAAATGGGTTACATCAACTTTTCAATCATCGGTGCGATAGCAGATTTATGGCCATTGGTATTCGTTGTAATAGGTGTGAATATTATTTTTAGAAGAGTCAGATACGTAGGGCTTATTACTTGGATTGGCTTCCTTTCAGTGATTGTCGCTTATGGCGTTTACTTTGCACCTCAAGCAGAATGGTTTAACGTTCATATAGGCAATAATTGGGATAATGAGTATTCTAGTTCTGTAAATGGTCTGCCTGCTATCTCTGACAGTGTTCCTTTTGTCGGTAATGAGCAAGTAAAAGAAGGTAATTTGGAACTTAACTTAGCAGCAGGCAATCTCAATATGGGTGCTTCAGATGACAACCTCATCGACTATGTACTTCCCAAGGATTTTGTGAGCCTCAATCAAAAAATTGAGGGCAACACAGCAAATTTTGAGTTTAACGAAAATAAAAATGCACACCTTGGCAAAATGACAGGCAAAGGCGTCAATTACGACTTCTATTTAAACAAAAACATTCTTTGGTTTATTGGCGTCAACATAGGTGCAACAGACAGCGAAATGAATTTTTCAAAAGTTCCCGTTAGAAAACTAGAAATAAACGGTGGCGCAGGTGACTTTAAATTAGAGCTTGGCGACCTACAGGATAAATCAGATGTCAGCATTAACATGGCAGCGGGTGATATTAAAATTACTGTCCCTAAAAATGCAGGGGTTAAGATTGTGAATAACGGACTTTTCAGTGACAATAACTTTAAAAACTCTGGTCTTGAAAAGGTGGATGGCAGTTACCAAACACCAGATTACAATCAGGCTGAAAAGGTAATTTATATCGAAATCAACTCAGCGGCTTCGGATTTGACTTTAATTCGCAAGTAGTTTACGCCGAAATTATTTTATCAAGTAGACAGTGATTCTTTAATTCTTAGAATCACTGTTTTTTTATGTCATTATCGGTTTAAAGCCTAAGTGGCTTGGGCATACATAGAAAAACGAGTGATGACACTGGAATAGAGGTGAGACAATGAACGCCTACCATTACAATATAAAAATTACATCAAGTCAGAAAAATCAAGGCTACGTTGAGGGGACAATAGACGACTATGCTTGGTTTGCTATACTTCATGAAGATCCAATCGAATCTGGAATTGACTGTGTTACACTGGAGCGCGGTGTCGGGCGGGTGACCAGACTTTGCATCTTTAAGGATAGCTCGGCGGTTGAAGGGAATCCTTACTTACCATCGCTTAGCATTAAACGCTTAATTTTTGCCAATTACCAAAGAGAGTGGAGCATACTCAATAGTAGCTACCGCGAAATGACAAGAGAGTTAATTTCCTATTTGGAACGCCGTGGCACGATGAAGGTCATTAAATAATGGACACCTAAATTTTGTACGACCAGTCTATAGGATTAGCCGGATTAAGACTTGATTTTTCCTAGTTGAGTCTATATAATGGTAGAAACTGAAGAAAAACTCTGTGAAGAAGAGGAGTAAATCAAAGCGGCGCACAAGCGAGAAGAACCCATCGGGTGGAAGGTTCTTTGGCGAAGAGCAGGTTGAAGGTAGCTTCTGAGAGGTTTAAATGAACGGCTATACATTATTCAGTGCTAAAAGCGTGAATTTAAGTATAAGCCATTAGTTTAGAACGGCTCATCCCGTTATAGATGATTGAGAGTCAGCCATTAGGCTGAAATCAGGGTTGTACCGCGAGTTAAGTCTTCGTCCCTATTTGGGATTGAGGACTTTTTTTATTGCCAAAAAGAAGAGGAGTGACGAATCAATGACTAAGCCAGAAATGGGTAAAACCTACGACCCGAAGTCGTTTGAAGATCGAATTTATGAAACTTGGATGGACCAAAAGCAGTTTGCTGCTAAAGTAGATCCTAACTTAAAACCTTATACAATTGTATTGCCTCCGCCAAACATCACAGGCCAGCTCCACATGGGCCATGCCCTTGACCAAACCTTACAGGACATCTTAATCCGATGGAAGCGTATGCAAGGCTACTCAGCGCTCTGGTTACCAGGTACAGACCACGCCAGTATAGCAACCGAAGTAAAAGTTGTAGAAAAAATTAAAGCCGATGAAGGCAAGAGCAAAGAGGACTTAGGTAGAGATGCCTTCCTTGAAAGAGCTTGGGCTTGGAGAGACGAGTACGGCAGAAAAATCGTTAATCAAATGCAAAAGCTTGGCAGTTCATGCGACTGGGACAGAGAACGCTTCACGATGGACGAGGGCTGTAACAAAGCCGTTACTGAAGTATTTGTCAAACTTTACGAAAAGGGCCTTATTTACAGAGGCTACAGACTCATCAACTGGTGTCCTGAGTGTAAAACCACACTTTCTGACGCAGAAGTTGAGCACGAAGAAAAAGCAGGCAACTTCTGGCATATCCTCTATTCAGTTAAAGGCAGCGACGAGAAAATTGAAATTGCGACAACAAGACCAGAAACGATGCTTGGCGATACAGCCATTGCTGTAAACCCAGAAGATGACCGTTATAAACACCTAATTGGGAAAGTAGCGATTTTACCGCTTGTAGGCAGAGAAATTCCAATCGTTGGCGACAGCTATGTTGACATTTCAGTGGGTACAGGCGCACTTAAAGTAACGCCAGCTCATGACCCTAACGACTTTGAAATTGGTCAAAGACATAACTTGGAGCAATTGACCGTTATGAACTTAGATGCCACTATGAATGAACATGCGGGTCAATTTGCCGGTATGGACAGATACGAGTGTCGTAAAGCGGTTGTTAAAGCCCTCCAAGAAGGCGGCTACTTAGCGCAAATCAAAGAACATGACCACAATGTTGGTACTTGTTATAGATGTTCTACTGTTATTGAGCCAATGCTTTCAGACCAATGGTTTGTTAAGATGGAAGAGCTTGCAGCACCGGCGATAGATGCCCTTCACAATTGCGATGTTAACTTTGTGCCAGATAGATTCGCCAAGACTTACCTCAACTGGCTTGAGAACATCAGAGACTGGTGTATTTCTAGACAACTCTGGTGGGGTCATAGAATTCCGGCTTACTACTGTAACGACTGTGGTGAAATAACGGTTTCAAGAACAGCGCCACATAATTGTACGAAATGTCAGTCGACAAATCTCCGCCAAGACGAAGACGTTCTTGACACTTGGTTCAGCTCAGCACTTTGGCCTTTCTCAACACTTGGCTGGCCTGAAAAAACACCTGACCTTGACTACTTCTACCCAACAGACGTACTCGTAACAGGTTACGACATTATATTCTTCTGGGTTGTTAGAATGGTATTCTCAGGTATTGAGCAAATGGAAGTGTCACCGTTTAAGCATGTCTTTATTCATGGTCTTGTAAGAGCGGCAGACGGTCGTAAAATGAGTAAGTCTCTCAACAATGGTGTTGACCCACTCGACGTTATTGACCAATATGGTGCAGATGTCCTCAGATTCATGCTAGCAACAGGCAACAGCCCGGGTAATGACATGCGATTCCAAAGCGAGCGTGTAGAAGCAGGCAGAAACTTTGCCAACAAGCTCTGGAACGCATCAAGATTTGTACTCATGGGCATTGAAAATGACCCTGGTCAATTAGACGACACAGACGTACTTAACTTATCAGACCAATGGATTCTTTCAAGAAGCAACAGCCTCATGAACGAGGTAACTGCCAACATGGAGAAATTTGAAATTGGTATTGCAGCAAATAAAATTTATGAATTCGTATGGAATGAGTACTGTGACTGGTACATTGAACTTGCGAAAAAGAGACTCTACGGAGAAGATGAAAAAGCGAAGCAAACGGTACAACGTGTACTGGTAACAGTTCTTAGAGATGCGCTTAAAATGCTACATCCGTTTATTCCTTATATTACTGAGGAAATTTGGCAGTACCTGCCACAAGCAGACACAATGCTCATTAAAGCAAGCTGGCCTGTATGTCAGGAAAGTCGCTTAAATGAGACTGCTGAGCAGGAAATGGAACTTATCATGGCAGCTATTCGCAACGTTCGTAACGTAAGAGCGGAGATGGATGTTATTCCTTCTAGAAAAGCAAGAATTTTGGTTAAAGCATCTGAAAAAACTGAGCGTATATTAATGACGAATGGTGAATATTTAATGTCATTGGCATCGGCTTCAGAAGTGGTAGCGGTTAAGAGCGAAGCGGAAATTCCAGAAGATGCAGTAGCGGTAGTGATTGAAGGCGGAGAATTGTTCTTACCACTAGACGACCTGATCGACTTTGGCAAAGAACTTGAAAGACTTGAGAAGGAACAAGCTAAGCTTTCGGGCGAAGTAGAACGCGTGAGCAAGAAACTTGCAAATGAAGGCTTTGTAGCAAAGGCGCCAGCTAAACTGATTGAAGAAGAAAAGGCAAAACAGGCAAAATATGAAGAAATGCTCGTCAGCATCAATGAACGCATTCAAAAAATGAAAGCGAAGCTGCAATAAGCTGAACTTGACAGGAGAAGGCTATGAATTTTCAAGAAGCATTGGATTTTATTCATGGAACGAACAAATTTAGCATTAAATTAGGTTTAGACAACGTGAACAATCTGCTAAGTCGTATGGGAAAACCCCAAGACGCGCTTCAGTATATTCATGTAGCAGGGACTAACGGCAAGGGTTCCACCTCATCCTATATGAATCAGATGCTCATGGCTGCAGGGTATAAAGTCGGACTTTATACCTCGCCTTTCCTAGAGGTCTTCAATGAGCGTATGCGGGTCAACAACGAAAATATACCAGATGCACTTTTAGCGGAAATCACGACAGAGGTCAAAGTATTCATTGACCAAATGGTTGTAGAAGGGCTCAATCACCCAACGGAATTTGAAATTGTCACCGCCATTGCTTTTGAGTATTTTAAGCGAGAAGCAGTAGACATTGTGGTGCTTGAAGTAGGTATGGGCGGTCGTCTTGACTCAACGAATGTTATTTCTACCCCACTTATTAGCGTCATTACACCAGTGGACTTAGACCATGTTGAGTACTTAGGGGACACCATTGAAAAGGTTGCAGCTGAAAAAGCGGGCATCATAAAACCAAATGGCATAGCAGTCGTACACCTGCAGGTCCCTGAGGCGATGGCTGTCGTTGAAGCAGCTTGTCTGCAAACGGAGACAAAACTTATTCCAGCACCTACAACAGAAATTCAAGTGCTGGAAGTTTCAGACCACGGCACAACGTTTGAACTGCAAGGGGAGCGCTACACAATTGCCATGCTTGGCGAACACCAGACTAGAAATGCGACAGTGGCATTAACGGCTATAAAAGCACTTAATGAAACGACTCGCTTTAAAGTGTCAAATGAAGCTATCCACACAGGCCTTTCCAGAGCAATTTGGCCTGGACGTATGGAAATTATGAGAAGAGAACCGTTGGTACTTATTGATGGTGCGCATAATCTTCACGGTGCAAAAGGCCTTTCAAAAGCGGTGAAAACTTTATTTGAAGGTCGCCATATTGTGGCGGTGGTTGGTATATTAGGAGACAAAGACGTGTCTGGTATGTTATCAGAAATGATACCGCTCTGTCATACAGTCATTTGTACAGAACCAGACAACCCAAGAAAAATGACTGCAGACAAGTTAAAGGTGCAGGTAAGTGCTTTTGGTGTTGAGACTTATGTAGCGCCAGTTATTGCAGAGGCCTATGAAAAAGCACTTTCTTTGGCTAAATCAGATAGTGTCATTGTTCTATTTGGTTCTCTCTACATGATAGGCGCGGCAAGAACCGTCATTAAGAATCATAAATAAGAATGTGTCTCAGGGCATCGAGCCCTGAGACACACCATTAGCGTTGCTACTGGGACCATAAAAAAAGCACCCTCTAATATAGGAGGGTGCGCCATGCGTTGATTTCACTGGACATGCTGTCGTAACGGTCATACCAGCGGCTGATTAGTGCCTCAGCAGTCTCGCGGTCTGAAACCATGATTTTTAAATAAAATTCGAGCGTCGAGCCGGAGAGAATTTTCAGCTCTGCAAAGTGGTGGTTATCCCCTTCTTTGACATAGCGTCCTTCTGGTTTGCGCTCGACTTGTTTTTTGGAACGTTCAATTTCTATGCGCCAATCCAATTCTCGTTTTGTGGATTTGTCCAAACGGTCATTGAAGAAACTTAAAGAATTGAGGCCTGCATCGGTGACAATGCATCGGGTATTGGAAGCATCAGAAACCTCGATGACCAATCCTGTTTCAATTAATTCAGTTAAATACTGTTGAAATTCAAAGAAGTTCATGTAATCATAGAGCATAAAGAAGTCAGTCAAGTGCGCTTTAGGCACATCTTGATCGAGCGCTTTAATGACATAGAGAATCATTATTTTATGGGCAACCATTTGTTTGGGATCGTTTTGAAACACGTTAACACCGCCTATCCTTGTGATCGATGGGCTGGCTGAATTATAAAAAGCGACTGCCAAACCCTGCTTAAGTATAACATAAATTAGTGTGTAATTGAAAAAAAGTCTAGTATACAAAGAGGGAGTGTTGCCAATGAATGCAGAGTGGATTAAGCAAATTGCACTAGAAGAAGGCGTTTCACTGGCTGGCATAGCAGATATTTCCGATATGCAGAACCGGCCTTACAAAGAAATGACCCGAGCACTTTCTATAGCAGTTAGACTTTCAGATGCGATATTTGATACAGTCAGTGAAGGACAAGTGCCAACGCATGAGTATTTCCATCAATATAGAACGACCAATGCATTCATAGACCAAGCACTCTACCGAGTAGGTCTTAAAATTCAAGCAAAAGGGTACCGAGTCGTTCAAATAGCTGCATCTCAGTCAATCTCAAAAGATGGCAATGGTTATCAGGCCCTTATTTCTCACCGAGCAGTTGCTATACGCGCAGGACTGGGTTGGATAGGTAAAAGCAATGCACTCATAACCAAAGCGTTTGGTCCCAGAGTGAGATTAGGCACCTTGTTAATAGACGCACCACTCGAAGCCGACCAACCCCAGTGGGAGACGCTGTGTGGCAGCTGTAATCAGTGTGTTAAGGTGTGCCCAGCCTATGCCTTGTCAGGTGTATCATGGACGTTAAATACCTCAAGAGAAGCCATTGTAGACGTACGTGCCTGCAGTGAACACATGCACAGCGCTTACCAACACATAGGCCGCGGCGTCGTCTGCGGCTTGTGCATCGCACAATGTCCTAAAGGCGATAGCCGAAACCGTAGTAGGCGATAGCCGAAACAGGGGTAGGCGATAGCCGGAACCACTAAAGGCGTCAGATAATCTATAAAACAAAAAGACTTGCGCGATAAGATTCGATGCAAGTCTTTTGTTTGGGGTTCCACACCTATATGGGGATATATCTAGTGGACTAATTAAATTTTGACTGCAAACTATACAAACAGTTGCGATAACACATAGAAATAATGCGCAGCCACACCAGCGGCAATACCGCCAATGGTATGAGAGAATATAGCGTTATTAGTGAGTTTTCTAACGCCTAGTGCATCCATCATGCCAACGTGTGTTGAAAGGTAGCCTGACCAACACATGCCCATAGCAGTGAAAACAGCAATTTCATTAGCGCCAATTGCACCTTCTGCTAGGAGTTTAGGTACCATGCCAATTGCGGCACCTACCGAACCTAGCGAAGTAATAGGGAATGCAATAGCCTTAGGCGATGTAAAGCCAAATAATGGTGTTAAAATTGGTGAAAGCAATGTGCCAAGTTTGGGTAGTAAACCAACCCCTTCATAGGCCGCACCAGTAAAAGCTATTGCGCCATCAGTAGCGGTGCTTGGCTCTAAGGTTAAAATCATAACCAATGTACAAATAATAATAACGCCTGGAATAATTGCAAGACCCAAATCTACACCAGATTTACCACCGTCTAAAAGAGATTCAAGTACGCGTTCCATCGCATTGCCATCTCGAATTTCACGTTCCGTCATAAATTGTTGTGTGGTTGTTTCTTCCTTGTCTTTTTTAGGATCATAGTTATAGAATTTTTTAGTAAAATGCATCATGATACGAACGCTGACAATACTGCCAACGACAGCACCTAAAACGCCAAGCGTTGCAGGCAGCAAGTATTCAATGCCATTGCCTTGTGACCCCATGAAGGTCCAGACGATAAGCCCCATGCCAAATGCAGTGCCGAGATTACACAAGGTAGGGAGTTGATAGTCTTTGAAGTATTTAGCAAATCCTTTGTCTTTAGATAAGCTAATAATAGCAGGGTTGTCGCTTAAAAATGTAGTAATAGCGCCAATGGATGCGGCACCGGGCAAGTTGTAGAGCGGCTTCATAATCGGAGAGATAATGTAATTAATAAGCGCGACAATACCAAATTCCGAGATGAGTGCTGAGAAAGCACCTGCCAAAACGGCAATAGCCATAATGAAGAAAACCGTGTTGATCAGTAAATCATGAGCTGTTTTCATGAGTGTGTTAAACATATTGCCTACACCCATAACATGACCAAGGTAACCAAATAGGACACCAAAGACCAAAATTGTTACAAATGTTTCGAGTGAAACCGCCTTTTTCATACGTTTTTCAGGCATTGAAGAAATCTCCTTTAAGAAATATGGATGATGATAACGAAATTATTTTATACTGCTTTGTGATTAATGACAAATGTCATTGAATCTTCAGAAATATCTAAAATGTAACAACTTATTGTTAAAATTATAACGATAAGTTTGCTTTTCATGTACAGTATCTTTTTGTGCAGAGGTTGAAAAAGCTTGTTAACTGATTTAAAATGGTTTTAATAAACGATATGGAGGTTATACAATGAGTATTGAGAATAAAAGAAGAGAAGTATTGTTTTCTAAGGAAGACATCGCTAAAAGAGTAGAGGAACTAGGTAAACAGCTAACAATTGATTATGCGGAAAAGAATCTGTTAGTCATTTCACTTTTAAAGGGTAGTTTTATTTTTACTGCTGACTTAGTAAGAGCCATTGATTTGCCAGTGCGCATTGAATTTATGACAACTTCTAGCTATGGGCATGGCGAAGAGTCTACAGGCTCAGTTCAGGTAGTTCAAGATCTTAAAATTGATTCCCTTGAAGACTACGACGTGCTTGTCGTAGACGATATCACAGATTCAGCAATTACTATGTCAGGTGTGTTTGAGCATTTAATGGCTAAAAAACCTAAGAGCCTAGGTTGCTGTGTATTGTTAGACAAACCTTCTAGAAGAAAAGTTGAGTTTGAACCTCAATATGTAGGCTTCACAATTCCAGATAAGTTTATTGTCGGTTATGGCCTTAACTATGGCGACCATATGAGAAATATTGATCATGTATTTGCGTTTGTAGATTAATAGATTGTTTAATAATTAACAAAAATAAATAACAAATAATGCTTGCATATAAAACAGCCACTGGGTA
>JBGSUZ010000094.1:0-2139 GCA_041753235.1 Acidaminobacteraceae bacterium | reverse complement strand
ATACCCGTAACACTGGCAATTAAGGACTGGAGTAGCGTCACGTTACTGGCCTTACCAAATATCGCTTTGAAAACCACATCTATTCTGGGTGAAACAAATATTTCGCTTGTATGCATAACCAACCACCTTATGTAATATTTTGTCATTTATTGGTTATAGCATAACATGTCTCTTTAATTTTGTAAATATATTCCTTTTTTAATTTTGAGCCGCTTCTTCTGGGTCCACTAGGATTGTCATACTGTCACTATGAAACGTTAAGGTGTAACCAAAATGCTCATAAATGGCGCGCAGTGGCAAATAAGTCCTGCCTTCCTTGACGACTGCTCTCGTATCCATCTGAGTTTCAACGCCGTTCACGACCAATTTGTCTGAACCAATTTTCAGACTCAGTACCATTTTATCCTTCGTTATTGTAACTGCCGAAGTAGCTGGGTCATAAGCCACCGTCGCACCCAGCGCCTCTAAGGCTCTACGAACAGGCACAAGCGTTCTGCCTCTTTTGTCGATGTAAGACTTTCCCATGTCGGCTGGAAAGGTCAGTTCATGGTTATTGACAATGATTAGTAGGTCATTGAGCTTGTATTTTTCATAGCGGCTAATCATATCTATTGCTGCCGCCTGTGCACTGGTTTCGTCATGGGTGTCCTCATTAATGTCAAAGAACATGATGCCACCTGCATGGTTTAAAGAGAGGCGTGTCTTATCCATTATGGTGTTTAAGCCGTTATAGTAGGACGCCAGCTTCTCACCGGGGACGTAATCCTTGTAGGCATTTTCCTTATCTAGTTTAACCAAGTCACGGTATTGCTTCCAACTTGGCCTTGCAAATAGTGGCAAGCCTACAACTATTTTTTCAGCAGGCACATTGCGGTTTAGGAAATAGTCGATGGATGTGTCTGCGAACCAGTATGGGCTTTGCTGACCGGATATGCCACTGCCTAGGTCATAGGCCATAATGTTGATCCAGTCGCAGCAAGCTAAGCTTTTGTCTGTTAGAGAGGTTACCGTAGGCGCAAACGTATTGACACTTGTTGCCCCTGCCACTGCGGCGCTTAGGGTTTTACCCTTCTCCGTAAGCATTGACCGTAGGGCGACCATGAGTTTTTCAAACTTTGCTTGCGTATGTGGGTAAGGGTACTCCCAGTCTATTTCAACACCGTCTAGGTTGTATGTGTCTACAAATTTAGCCATTTCGTTTACGAATACTTTAGTGGTTTTGTCAGAAGCCGTTAAAGTTTCAAAATTCGTCACCATGAGTTCATTGCCATTTCGAATGCCCCCAACGGCAATAATGACTTTAACCCCATTTTGATGGCTCTTCTCAACGAGTTCCTTAAGGCGCTCAGGCTTTTTGATTGGTACTAGTGTCCCGTCTGCATTTGGTTTCACAAAGGCGTAAATTAAGTGGGTCAGTCCTTTAAATTGAATAGACTCATCTATTGGGTCATTAAAAGGCGATTCTGAGAAATAGCCCATGACTTTGAAATTGTTAGTCTGATTTTCTGTCACAGAAGCATGTGAAACCAAGCTGCCGGAACATAATATAGTGATGCATAGTAAAAGTGATAATACCCTTTTCATGTTGAAATTTCCTCCTTAACAGTAGCAAATGTTGTCTACTAGATTATAACACTATTGCTGTTTGGTAGGATTACGATTGGGTTTCGAAATGAAAAAAACCTTGGAGACAATTTAACGCTCCAAGGTTTTTATATGATGTGTTTAATTATTTAATTCTATATTTTATCCAGTCTATTATTTACCGCTTAGCCCCATAAGGCTTATCAAACCGCTTATCAAAAGCATTGTTCTTCTTAAGCTGCATATTCCAATAAAACTGCGTAAGACCAGTCCAACCCACTATGGTGAACATGACTTTAAAGGTATTTGACATATGCACCCGACTCGCCAACTGAGCAACGTTCGCCTCCGGCATACCGCCTTCTCGCACATAGGCCGCACCTAAATCTTGAAGCTGTTTAAAGAGCTTTTTATTGGCCTCTGGCGGCGTCATTTGCAGTGCTTCCATATTGCCTTTTATCAAAATACCGCCGTACTGACATTTAAGACGTTTTGGAAGCCTTGACAAATAAGCCCTGAGGTAATGAGACTGGTAGCCTTCCGCAAAACCTGACT
>JBGSUZ010000093.1:0-3539 GCA_041753235.1 Acidaminobacteraceae bacterium | reverse complement strand
CGCCAAAAGTAGACGTCATTGCTGGTCCAATGGGAATTGTTCTTGCTAATGCGATGTTAGGAGAATTATCGCCTAAAATGGCTCAAGCAGTTGGTGAAAGCCGTGCACAAAAAGTACTTATTCCTATCAATAAATGTGCTGTTCAAGTAGCGGGCTGTACAGATTTAAGTCTACCGCAGTACATAGATGAGGCGATATTGCTAATTAATAAGCAAATGAATCACGAATAAAGATGTTCAAAGTGCTTTAACTATGGGTAATAGATAACTGAATAATGGCTCTGTTTCTACACTTGAGAGGAGGGGGACACATGAATCTGAAAATGAAGATTTTTAGGGGAATTGTCCTGCTCCTTCTTTTGTTTGGTATTGGGGCAATCTCATTCGGCGAAACTAATGACTACGACAGTATTTTAACGCCCGATGAAATATCTTGGCTACGCGTGCAACAGGTTATTACGGTTGCGCCTGACTTAAATTATGCCCCTATTGAATTCGAGGAAAATGGAGACGTAAAGGGCATTGCTATGGACTATCTCCACTGGATGGAGGCCCACTACCCCATTAAATTTGACGTGGTAAAATACCCAACTTGGCAAGCACAGCTAGAAGCTATGAAAGCAGAACAAATAGATATGCTCTCTGGGGCTGCAAAGACGCCTGAGCGGTCGGTATACATGAATTTTACGGATGCTTATATCAGCTCCCCTAATGTCATATTAAGACGCAAAGATCACTCTGCTATTACCTCAGAGGATGAGTTTATGAAACTCAAGGTAGCGGCAATTAAGGGATATGCAGTTGAAGAGTTCTTGAGAGTACGCTATATAAACTTGAATGTTGTAAAAGTTAAAAATGTCGAGGAAGGCTTAGTAAAGCTCTCTAATGGCGATGTAGATGCTATGGTTGTTGAATCTTACTTAGCCAGTTATTATGTGACAAATCTCAAAATGAGCAATATTTCTTTAGAAGAATACTATAAAGTCGATTTTCCTTTAAATTTATGCATGGCAACACGAAAAAATGCGCCAGAATTGGCAGTCATCATTGACAAAATGATTAAAAGTATGCCAGAACAGGATCGGTTAACCATTGAACGAAGGTGGATAGGTATAAGCACTGAAAACAGTTTGTCTCGTACCTTACTATATGGTTTTAGTGTTGGTATAGGCATTTTGTTGGCTGCGTTAGTACTTATTGTGTTGTGGAATAGAACTTTGAAGGGTCGCGTAGAAGAAAAAACTCAAGCACTTTCTAAGCTTAATGCAGAGCTTGAACAAAAGGTAGAGCGTCGTACGCACTTGTTAAGTGAAACCAACAAACAGTTGGAGTTTTCCATGTATACGCTTCAGAGAAGAGATGAAGAACTTCAGATATTAAACCATGATTTAGAGGAATCACTTGAGGCCTTGCAAACATCTCAGAAGAAGGTTATTGAAATGGAAAAAGTCGCGGCCTTAGGCAAATTAGTTGCGACGGTTGCTCATGAAATCACCACACCGCTGGGCAATTGCATTATGATGACTTCTTTTGAGTGGGACAAACATCTGGAATATAGAAATTATTATCATCATTATCATCAAATGGATGAAGTGGCTGAGGAATATTTTAGTGCCATAGAAAGTACACATGAGATTCTACGAAGCAGTTTGGAAAGATTAACTTTAATTGTAAATAGATTCAAGTCTTTAGCTGTACAAAATTTAGATCAGCATTTAGAGACGTTTGACGTAGTCGATGTCATTGAACTTTCCATGTTGCAATATAGACAATATACGAGTTTTGAGTGGACGGTGTCACCTGAAATGCCAATGAGGATTAATGGTATTAAGTCAGCTTATGAAGAACTATTTTCAAATCTTATTAGTAATTCTGTAATGCACGGATTTAATGATGATTTTACAGGGCAGGCCCATATTGCAGTAAACTTAGAACATCATCCTAATGGATTGGTGATTGAGTTTAAAGACAATGGTATTGGGGTTAGTAATGAATTGATTGGCAAGGTTACAGAACCACTCTTTTCAACAAATCGTTCTGGGGGGATTGGCTTCAATATTATTATGAATATTTTAAGTCACACCCTTGACGGAGAAATGGCGCTGGACAACAATACAGAGACTGGATTAAGAATTGTTATCATGCTTAAAAATGTAAAGTGGGTTAATGATTAGCTGACGTTTCCTTTTCAAGTGAAACTGTAAGCCCTTCATTTGCCAGTAATGCTTGTTGAAGCAAGCCTGATGCGCCCGGTAGTGAAATTCGGCCATTTCGATTAAGCACTCTATGCCAAGGTAATTGGTGTTTTTCACTTAATGTACTGAGAATCCGCACGACCTGCCTAGCACCTCTTGGACTGCCAGCGAGTCTGGCTACATCGCCATAACTGAGTGTTTCACCTGAGGGGATAGCTTTTACGATGTCTATGACGCGCTGGGTAAAAAGTGTATATTGTTTTTCCATGAATGCACCTCTATATTACAAAATGAGTTTTTCTGCTTAATATTTATTATATCCTATCTAAGCTTGTGGTAAAATAGTCAAGCGAGGAGGGGTTATACATGTTAGATTTACTGTTTTTTTCGAAAAACCCACTGTTTTCAACGTTTTCAACTATGCACCTAGTGCTACTGGGGCTACCGGTGCTTCTAATAATTGGCATGTTAAAAAACAAGGAATTAGTGAGAAGTCCTAAGGGCGGCAAAGCCATTTGGTTAGGGTTAATGGGGTTGCTATTAACACAACAGATTTTGCTGTATGCTTGGTATTATTTTACGGGCAACTTTGATATGAAGGACGCGCTGCCGTTGTATCCCTGTAGAATTAGTTCATTGCTAAGCATAATAGTCATGATTTATTGGCGTGAGGATTTGTTTAATCTTTTATTTTTTATGGGTCTTCCGGGGGCAACGTTGGCACTGTTTATGCCAGATACATGGAACTTAGGATTCCCTAATGCAATGTGCATTCAGTTTTTTGCTGGTCATAGTGCTATTTTAATGACCATTTTTTATTTAATCATTAAACATGATTATAAACTTTCAAAAAATGCATTGAGAAGCGCCTATAAATTCTGTTCAATTTATTTAGGTTTGCTACTGGTATTTAATCATTTTGTAGGCAGTAACTATGCCTATATGGCTCATAAGCCAAATATTCCTGCACTAGCGGGACTGCCAGATTTTCCATATCACATACCTATTTTTGTTAGTGTTATGTACTTTTTATTTTTTGTATTGTATATCATTTGGCCTAATAAGGTCTCAGAACTTGAAACGGTTGAATTGCAGCTTGAAAGTCAGCAAAGCTACTAGTGGCTTTGCCTTCAAGGAGGGGATACTGTGGAACGTCTAGAAATACGTATGGGCAATATAGCAGAAGTAGAAGTTGAGGCAATTGTAAATGCGGCTAACAACGGTTTATTAGGTGGCAGTGGCGTAGATGGGGCTATTCATGCAGCAGCAGGACCAGAACTTTTAGCTTTTTGTCGAGACTTAGGAGGTTGTGAAACGGGTGAAGCTAAATTATCACCAGGTTTTA
>JBGSUZ010000092.1:0-14007 GCA_041753235.1 Acidaminobacteraceae bacterium | reverse complement strand
ATAAATCTTTTATTTGAATCCATTGTTGATCAGATATTTCGTATCGTTTTTGTGTCATGACATGCATCTCCAAGTTGTTTTCTTTTATTGTATCTAAGACTTGGTTTATGCACAAACTTTAGTTTTCAGACACGCCCTAATCAAATGCCAAAAATAATTAGTGATCCATTGATTGAATGGTTAAAAATAGAATCGGAGCAGGTTAAAAGATTATACGATACAGGCTATTCTGCTTCACTTTTAGAATTCAAATCTGCGCATTGTTTGAGACTTTTAAATGATTCTGAACAGGCGCTACTGAGTTATGCTTCTAGTGAATTTATTAATTGGGCTATTGAACATATGGCGTATAATGAGTCGGAAATCAAATTTGAAAATTATAATGATAACGGGTCATTATCCATGTCGCCTGTTATGCTTCAGGCTGGAATAAGCATTGTAGAAATGATTTTAACCAGTGGTTTTGAAGGTTCAGTCCAAATTAAAACAGATGATGAGAATCAGTTGATTATCTTTAACTGTTATGGTGAATTATCTAAGTTTTTACTAGAAAGTGATGTTTATAAACTACGGGTAATTAGCTATAACCCCGAAAGAGATGACGTGAGAATTACAGTTGTTGGTACAAAAATTATTCTAAGTTTAAACGTGAGGCAAGGGCAGCGTGCATCGCTTGAAAAATCAGAGAAGACTAATGATGTATATCCAGAGCAAATTTATTTTTACGAGAATGAAACTGAGCAAAATGCAATTTTGAAGTTTTATTTAGATTATTTAAAAATGCCCTATGAGGTAATTTTATCTTTAAAAGGTGTACCAGATAATAGTGTCGTAATGATTACAGAAACTGTGTACTTAAGTCTAACTGAAGCCGATAATATAGGTGTTGCTTTACCCTATCGGTTTATTGTTTGCGGCGATCTGGATACAGAAAACGTCATGGATGCGGTTACGGTCAATAGGCCATATGCACTTGAAAAAATAGAATTTGCATTGAATAGAATTGCTCAAAAGTAAAATAGGACTAGCTTCAAATTGAATTTACGACATGGGAGAAACCAAATGAAAAAAATTGGCGTTATTGGTGCTATGGCATTAGAAATTAGAGTCATAAAAGAGCACTTAGTCATTGCAGGGACTGATAATTTTGCAGGATTTACATTTATTACGGGTAGTTTAAATGGCAAACTTATAGTTTTAACGGTTAGCGGTATCGGCAAGGTTAATGCTGCCATTTGCGCGCAACTTATGATTGACCACTATGATGTAGACTGTATCATTAATACAGGAATTGCGGTCAGTCTTGATCCACAGCTTAGAATATGTGACGTGGTCATTTCCGATGATGTGACATACCATGATGTACGTCCCGACCAAATGATTACTTGCTTTCCCAATAGAGAAAGCTTTTATGCGGATCAGAGACTAATTAATTATGCGATGCATGCTTGTGATTTAACACGCTCTGAAAATTGGAATTATAAAGTGGGTCGAATTGTTACTGGCGATCAATTTATATCGGATGATCGTAAGAAGAAACAGCTTACAAAGCGTTATCATGCAGAGTGCGTTGAGATGGAAGGGGCTGCTATTGCCCACGTAGCGTATGTGAATCGGGTACCTTTTGTTATCATTAGAAGTATCTCTGATAGTTCTGATAAAAATGCTTCCGCGCATTACGAAAACTTTGAAAAAGTTTCGGCGAATATTTCTTCTAACTTAGTAGTCCAGTTGATTAGGCTCATGAGTGAATATTAAATGAACCGTAGTTTTAGAAGATTTTTTAGATGTGCGAAACCTAAAGGGATTATCACACCAGCAATTAGTAAAATCAGTAATATTAGACTAATTGAATGCAATCCTAATCTGATCAAAATTGTATTTCCAAATAGTAAGATTATTGGATGAGCCAAATATAAATCAAACGTATAACCACTCAACTGGGTAATTAAGTTTCTATTTTTGTATACAAGTTCTAATTGTTGCGTCAGCCAGAGCAAAAATAAAATTGCGCCAAATGCACTGTACTCCCAGATATAGTGGATTGCATAGGGGGACTTTACATGATAGACATAATAGGCAATTCGGTTAGAAACGTGAATAATGGTAGTAAGAAAATAATAAATTAGAACTACTGGCGCCCATTTATTTAGAATAGAAGCACAGTACTCAGCTTTGTAGCCCATTAGCATGCCAAACACATAAAACGGTAGATAACTCATAAAGAAGCGATCTGACAGGGGAATGTCTGCTTTTAGTGGAAGCCATGCATTAATAGATTCAATTACAGCGTTGGACTGGGCGAAGGGCAAACCAGAGGTGAAAATATAATACAGAGTCAGTGTGATTACGCCTAAAAGAAGTGGAGAGAAACGCTCAACAAGCTTTTTAAACGGTATAAAAAGCAAATAGAACTGAAAAATTATTGGCATAAAGTATAAGTGGTAAAATGCACTGCCTGTCAGTAGGCACATGCCTAATTTGATGAAATTGAATGGTTGTGCAGATAGGTGAATGCGTGTGAGATAATAAATAAAACTCCAAGCGATGTAAGGAATAATAAGCACAGAAACACGTTTTTTGAAGAAGCTCGTAAAGTTAATAGTCTTATCTCTATAAACCACCATAAAGGTGTAGCCACTTATAAAAATGAAAGCTGGCACTGCAAAAAGTGCTGTGCCATTTATAAGTGTAACTGTAAATTGTAGAGTACTACCAGGTTGATATTTACCAATAGCAGAAGCTGTTAGGTGAATAACCACAACTGAAATGGCGGCAATAAGTCTAAAAAGATCAAGATAAACCATACGTGGTTTTGTCATTGGTGTAGTAATGGATGTCATTAAAATTCTCCTATGTTGTATAAAAGATTAGGCGCGAATATAGCCTTTGTAGCCTATGCGATTTCGTCCTTCATCTTTAGCTAGATACAATCCTTTGTCTGCAATTTCAAAAAGCTGTTTGTAAGTTTCACCGTCCCAAGGGTAGACACTCATCCCCATTGAGAGTGTAAAGCTTGGGTTGGTATTGTGATAAACCTGTTCCATGAAGCGCTGTCCGTAGGCAAGGCCTTCTTTATAACCTAAGTTAGGGAGTGCGATTATAAATTCATCACCTCCAAAGCGGCCTAATAAATCTAGAGGAGAGGCATTATTTTTCATAACAGCAGCTAGTGTTTTTAAGCAAACGTCGCCAGTGGTATGCCCATAAGTGTCGTTTATTTTTTTGAAGTAGTCGATGTCAAAGACAAACATAACAAATTTAGAAGTTTGTTTGTCGAGAATTAAAACCTCAATATACGCTAAAATTTCTTTGCGATTTAAGAGTTTTGTGAGGTGGTCAGTGCGGTTCATTTCTAATACCTTGTTTTTACTATGTTCCATATAAAATGTTCTCTTTTTTACCTCTTTTTCGACGGCAACTTCAAACTGTTCTTTATAATAGCTAGCTTCGTGGTGCACGGTGCTATAAAAATGATTCATTTCTCTATAAATATGAAATAAACAAGCTGCGTCAGAAGCAATAAGGACAAGGACTGCAGCGAACAGAGTCCAATCATTTAAGTTGATAGCAGTTAGTATTAAGGCGATTACTTGCAGGGCTAAATAGGCCGTATAAAACTTATCAAATTTTAATTGCTTAAGCGTAAATAGCATGAGTAGTGAAAAACCAATCGAAATACCCGTTACAAGCACGCTGTTATAGAAAAATGTCATATAATAGGGCTGACTATTTAGTATAACTAGAACAATGAGTGGTAAAATAGCTGACATCATTGTAAAATAGATGTCTTTGCGTTGTATGTTTTTGCTTGTATAAATCGAAAAAAGTATCAAACATACGATTTCTGAAAAATACAAGTTTACATAGGTGGGCGTATGTATAATCAGCCAAGGCGCAAAACCAAGTAAAATGCACATCGGCAACTGACTTAAGCCCAATGCGCGAATGCTGCCTTTTAGTGATTTATGAATAAGCGTTGTCAGAAACAAACCTGCGGATAGCATAATCAGAAGTTGAACTGAAAGTGATAATGCTAATGCTAATGTCATCGAAATGCCTCCTCTGCGAACAGAATGAATACAAATAGGTACATAACTTATTTTAACACAGATTAGGACTGCTTCATAAGGCTATTAAGCAATATGCAATTAAAAAGTCATTTTTCTTTGACAAGCGATAGGGTCTCATATATAATGTCCACAAGTAGAAATAAAAATCGCGTTGACAGGAAGAGTAGTTTGTATGGTAATCTTAAGCGAGTCGGGAATGGTGGAAGCCTGATGATGGATTACAAATGAAGAACATCCTCGAGCACTTGACCGAAAAGCATTAGATTTGGATAATGTTGAGTAGATTCAAGCGGTTTTCCTCCGTTACTAGGAAGCCAGCATGTTAGTGCTGGAATGAGTAGCCGTTTATCGGTTAACACAAGGGTGGCACCGCGAATGACCTTTCGCCCCTTCTAAATTATAGAAGAGGGAGATAGGTTTTTTTATTTCCCAAAATTTCAAGGAGGTAAAAAGAATGATACTTTTTAGAGAATTATTTCAAACTTACGAATCACTGTCAGAACAAGAAATTCAAGTCGGTGGTTGGATTAGAACAAGCAGAGACAGCAAAACTTTTGGATTTATCGAATTGAATGATGGTACAACTTTTAAGAATATTCAAATCGTTTATGATGATCAACTTGAGAATTTCCAAGAGATAGTTAAGTTGCAGATTGCTTCATCATTAATTATTACCGGTCATATAGTTTTAACACCAAATGCGAAGCAGCCATTTGAAATTAAAGCGAGTAAAATTGTGGTGGAAGGTACCTCTACACCAGAATTCCCACTTCAAAAGAAACGTCATACAATGGAATATCTTAGAACGATCGCCCACCTTAGACCGAGAAGTAATACTTTCTCTGCAGTCTTTAGAGTGCGTTCGGTAGCTGCTTTTGCAATTCACAAGTTTTTCCAAGACCAAGGTTATGTCTATGTGCATACGCCAATTGTTACAGGCAGTGACTGTGAAGGTGCTGGCGAGATGTTCAGAGTAACAACGCTGGACCTCAACAACATTCCTAAAACAGAAGATGGCGCAGTAGATACATCACAGGATTTCTTCGGTAAAGAAACTAACTTAACTGTTTCTGGTCAGCTTGAAGGCGAAACTTATGCAATGGCCTTCAGAAATATTTACACATTTGGTCCAACATTCCGTGCTGAAAACTCAAATACTGCAAGACATGCAGCTGAGTTTTGGATGATTGAACCTGAAATGGCGTTTGCTGATTTGAAAGACAACATGGCAGTAGCTGAAGCAATGCTTAAATATGTAATCAAGTACGTCATGACAGAATGTCCAGATGAAATGGCTTTCTTCAATGAACGCATTGACAAAGGTCTCATTGAAAGATTAGAGCATGTTGCAAATTCAGATTTTGGAGTGGTGACTTATACAGAAGCAGTTGAACTCCTTAAGAAAGCACCAGTTACATTTGAATATCCTGTTGAGTGGGGCATAGACCTACAAACAGAACATGAACGTTATATTACTGAACAAATCTTTAAAAAGCCAGTCTTTGTAATCGATTATCCAAAAGAGATCAAGGCTTTCTATATGAAACTCAATGAAGATGGCAAAACAGTAGCGGCTATGGACCTATTGGTACCAGGCATTGGCGAACTTATTGGCGGTTCACAAAGAGAAGACAGACACGATGTATTGGTAAACCGAATCAAAGAAATGGATCTACACGAAGAAGATTACTGGTGGTATCTCGACCTTCGTAAGTATGGTTCGGTTAGACATGCGGGCTACGGGTTAGGTTTTGAACGCGCAATCATGTATTTAACTGGTATGACAAATATCAGAGACGTGGTGCCGTTCCCTAGAACGGTTAAGAACGCAGAATTCTAAAAAAATAAGGGCTATCCGAAAGGGTAGCTCTTATTTTTTACGTAATTTATTCAATAATGTTTAAATCTGCTATTCATCAGCTTCGGGGGTTTCTTCGTCACTTGCATTATTATCTGTAGCTTCTACTTCAGCCTCTGAGTCATCTACATCAGAAGTTTCATGCTCGCTAGGTAAATCATCTTGATTTTCATCTGTTTGTTTAAACAATGATGGTAATGGTTCGATACCAATTGCTTCAACTAGTCTACTGATAAAGACTTCTTTTTCAATGGGTTTGCGAATAAAGGATTTTACATTTAAGTCCTTTGCCCTCAATATGAAATCTTTTTGTGCATGTTCAGTGACAACGATTACTGGTAGTTCAGTATAATTTGAGTTTAAGCGAATTTTTTCAATTAAATCAAGTCCATTTTCAGATTTTAGTGTGATATCCATAATGACAAGATCCACGGTTTTTCCAAAAGATTCTATAGACTGAAACATGCCGAATTCGCTGCCAGCAGTTTGAATTTTGACATTCATTTCTTTAAGCATAATACGCATGACTTCTATTATGGTAGGTGAATCTTCTACAATTAAAATACGTTTCATTTCTCCCATAGTACACCTCGGTTAACGATTAAAATAGTCGACAAAAGCGGTTTTAAAGCCAATAAAAGCAATATTCATAGTTTCAATGTGGGGGTAGAGTTCTTCGAATTCTTCTGCCTTTAGCTTATCATTTAGAGCCTTAGCTTCGACAAACATTTCATCAAATTTCATAAAGGCACAGACACCTTTGATGTTGTGTGAAATATTTTTTAAATCCAAAAAATTTCCTTTTTGATAGGCTATTTTGAGTTTGAAAATTTCATCGGTCATTTCGTCTATAAATGTTTCGAATAGCTCGAAAAGGTCGTTTGGTGGAATACCAATTTCAGCAGATAAATCTTTCATAAGTTGTAGCAAGCGTTCCTCAGTCATTGTACACCTCTCATCCGTTATTATGATTTATGTCTTCTATGCGGTTGATGCCTTCAATGGCACTTAAATCGTCTAAAAGTTTGGCTAAGTCAAAATTCTTAGGGTATCTGAAATTTAAAAGTATGACACTATTAACGTCTGCCAAGTTTTCGAGCTTTATGTCTTGGATGATGCATTCGTGCTTACCTGTGACTTCGCCAATTTTACCTATCTGTCCTGGTCTGTTCTGGGTTTCAATTGTTAAAATTTTAATACGGCTGCCAGAGGTAATTTTATTCTCAAAGCGAGCAAATGTAAACAATACAACTAAAACTACTAAGGTGGTGAAGGTTGCTAATAGAAAATGACCTGAACCAATAGTTAGTCCAATACATGCAATGGTCCAGAGACTAGCAGCGGTGGTCAGTCCTGACACGCTATTACCTTCTCTGATGATGGTACCTGCACCTAAGAATCCAATACCGCTAAGTACAGCAGCGCCAAAACGTCCTGGGTCTAAGTTGACTGTAGACGAATAAGTTAATACTAAAATAGTATTAGTCGTCATGACAAGCGTAGAACCTACACATACGAGGATATGTGTGCGTAGTCCAGCAGGGCGGTTTATACTTTCTCTTTCGAGTCCAACGAGACCTCCGAGAACGCAGGCAAGCAGAATTTTAACAATGACGTCTATGTCTAGACCTAACGAATCCATAAGATACCTGCTTTCTTAAATAAATTTATGTAATAACAGCGGTGAAAAAAATTGCCTTTTGTGTATAGATACCCATAATCTTTGAAAACCCAATGGTGAATTGACTATAAAAGATTAATTGTATACTATTCAGTAAAAAAATGAAGCTTTATATAGCATTTTACGATAAAATAGGCATTTTTGTAACACTATTTCATAAAAAAATGCCTTAAAACTTGCAAACTAATGAAGTATAATAGACTTGTACGATGAATTTTGTGAAATCGCATGATTGTCTATTAGCCTAAAGGAGTGTACTGATATGAAGAAGATACTGATTACAGGTGCATTGGGACAAATTGGAACTGAACTGATTACTCATTTACAGAATAGCTATGGCGCAGACAGCGTTATTGCTTCTAACTTAGGCGCGTACCATCACACAAAGGAAAATGCACCATTTATTTATGAAGAACTAGATGTAACGAATGCTTCGGCCATTTATGAACTGACCAAAAAGCACCAAGTGGATACAATCATTCATTTGGCAGCTTTGCTATCTGCTGTTGGAGAGAATAATCCGGGGCTTTTATGGGACGTTAATATGAATGGCCTTTATAATGTCTTGGAAGTAGCGAGACAAGAAAAGGTGGCT
Source organism: Acidaminobacteraceae bacterium (assembly GCA_041753235.1). Taxonomy (GTDB): domain Bacteria; phylum Bacillota; class Clostridia; order Peptostreptococcales; family Acidaminobacteraceae; genus JBGSUZ01. Next base: position 5,800 of record JBGSUZ010000092.1, on the reverse strand, counting down.
GTCTTCACACCAAGTTCTATAGCAGCATTTGGACCGACCACACCACCTGATTTAACCCCACAAGACACGATTCAGAGACCAACGACTATATATGGCGTTTCAAAGGTAGCCGGTGAACTACTGTGTGACTATTACCATCAAAAGTTTGGCGTAGACACGAGAGGGGTCAGGTATCCGGGCCTTATTTCAAATGCGGCTCTTCCGGGAGGCGGCACAACAGATTATGCAGTACATATTTACTATGAAGCGCTAAAACATGGTCACTTTGAATGTGAACTAAGAGCAGATACACAAATGGACATGATGTACATGCCAGATGCACTCAATGCAATTGTACAGCTTATCGAAGCAGATGGCAGCAAATTGATTCATCGTAATGCATTTAATGTAACAGCCATGAGTTTTACACCTGAGATTATTCATCAGGCAATTCAAAAGCATATACCTAACTTTACAATAGATTACAACGTCAATGCCATGAAACAAGCGATAGCGGATTCTTGGCCAAATTCTTTAGATGATTCTGCGGCTCGTGCTGAATGGGGCTGGAATCCGGTATATGATCTAGAGTCTATGACGATCGACATGCTCAGTAAACTTAAAACTAAATTTGACAAGGAGGCACTATAACATCATGAACAAAATCGTGCAATGCGTCCCAAACTTTAGCGAAGGAAGAAACTTAGAGGTCATCGAAAAAATTATCGAGAATTTCAGAGGCAAAAACGGCGTAAAATTACTGGACTATTCTAATGATGAAGATCATAACCGAGTAGTTGTTACAGTTGTCGGCGAACCTGAGCCACTTAAAGCTGCAGTAGTGGCAGCAATGGGTACAGCTAAGGCGTTGATCGATATGACTAAGCATAGCGGTCAGCATCCAAGAATGGGCGCAACAGACGTTGTACCATTTATTCCAATTAGAAACGTTACAATGGATGAGTGTATTACACTTGCCAAAGAAACAGCGCAATTAAATTATGAAGTAAACGAACTTCCTAGTTTCTTCTACGAAAAAGCAGCTTCTGCACCTCACAGAGAAAACCTTGCTGAAGTTAGAAAAGGCCAATTCGAAGGTATGGCAGAGAAAGTTAAGAAACCTGAATGGACGCCTGATTTTGGAACAGAAATTCACCCAACTGCAGGTATCACTGCTATTGGTGCTAGAATGCCACTTGTAGCTTTCAATGTTAATTTAGATACAGATAACCTTGAAGTTGCTAGCAAAATTGCTAAAAACGTTCGTCACCTTTCTGGTGGTCTTAGATACTGTAAAGCAATCGGTATAGATTTAGAAGATAGAGGTCAAGTTCAAGTTTCTATGAACATGACTGACTTTACAAAGACGCCTCTCTATAGAGCAATTGAATTAATTAAAATTGAAGCGAAACGTTACGGTGTAAATGTAGTTGGCAGCGAAGTCATCGGCTTAGTACCTATGGAAGCACTTATCCAAACTGCTGAATACTACCTTGGCATTGAAGAGTTCTCAATGGATCAAGTCCTCGAAAAGAGAATAATGGAGTAAGCGATGAAAACATTAATTTTAAAAAACGCGTCACAGGTGGTCACCTGTAGCGGCTTTACAGCAAAAAAAGGCGCTGAAATGAACAATATAGGCGTCATTGAAAATGGTACAGTTGTAGTTGCAGATGGTAAAATTATTGCAGTAGGCAGCGAAGTAGACTTAACAGAATACACAGACGCCGATGTGATTGATTGTACTGGTAAGACTGTTATGCCGGGTTTTGTTGACTCGCATACCCATTTTGTCTTTGGTGGTTACAGAGATGATGAGTATAGCTGGAGACTTCGCGGTGATAGTTATATGGACATTATGCAAAGAGGCGGCGGCATTGCCAACTCAGTGAACGCGACAAGAGCTGCTAGCAAGGAAGAACTAATTGCCTTAGGTAAAAAGCGACTTGACAGCATGGCGAAATTTGGCGTAACAACTGTTGAAGGCAAGAGCGGCTATGGCCTTGACCATGAAACTGAAATCAAGCAGCTCGAAGTTATGCAGGCACTTCAAGCAAACCATTCAATTGACATTGTAACAACGTTCATGGGTGCGCATTCTGTTCCAGTTCCTTACAAAGGTCGTGGCGATGAATTTATTGACTTCCTCATTGAAACGGTTATGCCAGAAGTTAAAGAAAGAAAATTAGCTGAGTTTTGCGACATTTTCTGTGAACAAAATGTATTTTCTATAGAAGAATCCAGAAAGCTCTTCAAAGCTGCAAAAGAAATGGGCTTTAAAACTAAAATTCACGCAGATGAAATTGTTCAATTAGGTGGTGCGGAACTTGCTGCTGAAGTAGGATGTACGTCTGCAGATCATTTACTCCAAGCTTCGGACGCGGGTATTAAAGCTATGGCTGAAGCAGGTGTAATTGCAACAGTGCTTCCTTGTACAGCGTTCAGTTTAAGAGAACATTTTGCACGAGCGAGAAAAATGATTGACGAAGGCTGTGCGGTAGCTGTTGCAACAGATTTCAACCCGGGTAGCTGTTTTACTGAATCTGTGCCTTTAGCGATTGCGCTATGTACTTTGAATATGCAAATGAGCATTGAGGAAGTTGTGTCTGCGCTTACAATCAATGGCGCTGCAGCAGTTGGCAGAGCAGACCAGATTGGTAGTATTGATGTAGGCAAGCAAGCCGATATAGTTATACATGAATTCCCATCTTATAAATTCTTGCCTTATCATATTGGCGTTTCGACAGTAGAAAAGGTAATTAAGAAGGGCAGAGTCATTTTTGATGCGACAGCGGTACAAGTCTTGTAGAAAATAACTAAAGACGAGTATAGTCTGCTTATCGTACACTTAAGTTATTGATACTTATCTAACAGGACGAATGCAGAAACGTCCATCAAATCATCCTTAGGAGGTTCCTTATGTTAGGACAAATGAAAATTAATGAATTTTTAGCAGCAACGGCATCAGATGCGCCAGTTCCAGGTGGTGGTAGTGTTGCTGCTCTCTCAGCAGGTATTTCAGCTTCATTGATCGAGATGGTTGCGAATTTAACAGTTGGTAAAAAGAACTACGAAGCAGTAGAAGAAGAAATGAAGGCGATTTCTGAAAAGGTTAATCCTTATAGAGAAATTTTCGTTACAGCAATTGACAAAGACGCTGAGTCATTCGATGGCGTTATGAAAGCATTTAAGCTTCCTAAGGAAACAGATGAAGAGAAAAAAGCACGTACAGCTGCGATTCAGTCTGGTATGAAGGATGCTGCTAATGTACCTCTTGAAACTGCTAGAAATGCATTTGGTCTTTTTGGTATGATCGAAGCAATCGTTGTTAGAGGAAATTCTAACGCAGTAACTGACGGTGCTGTTGCGGCAATGATGGCAAGAGCAGCAGTTATAGGTGCAATTTACAATGTGCGTATTAATTTAATGTCTATCAAAGATGAAGCTTATGTAACAGAAGTAACCGCTGAAATAGACAAAATGGAAAAAGAAACAGCAGAAATTGAAGCAAGAATCCTTGCTTCTGTAAAACTCTAAATTTATAGATTAGTATCATCAGGGCCTCTTGTCATATGACAAGAGGCCTTTCTAGTGTTGAATATTCGGACTAAAAGACATATAATGAGGTCATAGCATCATACCTACTATTGGTAGGTTATAACAAAACGAGGTGATTTCATGTCTATAAAAGTATTAACTGACAGCTCATGCGAGATGCCTGATGCACTGAAAGTAAGTAATCCAGTCATTTCAGTACCCTTTAAACTCTATATTGATAATGAAGAATTAATTGATGACACGAAACTCAATGTAATCGAGTTCATTGATAGAATGGTAAAATCGGCTACATTACCTAGGTCTGCTTGTCCCTCTCCAAATGACTTTCAAAGCTGCTTTGAAAGTGGGAAAGACAATTATGTCGTGACAATCAGCTCGCGATTAAGCGGCACGTATAACAGTGCTATGCTGGCGAAAGCAATGGATCAAGAAGAGAACCCAGATAAGTTTATACACATTTTTGATTCTAAGAGTGCTTCAATCGCAGAAACTTTAATTGCGCTTAAAATTCATGAGTTAGATGCTTTAAAATTCAAGCAATTAGATTTGATAGAGCAAGTAAATAGCTATATTTCTGAAATGCGTACATTTTTTGTATCTGAGTCGCTGGACAATCTAATGAAAAATGGGCGAATTTCAAAGTTTAAAGGTACGATTGCAACAGCTTTGAAAATTAAACCGATTATGGGTGCAGATGAAAACGGTGAGATTCAATTAATGGACAAAGCACGTGGTTCAGCAAAGGCATTTCAACGGTTAGTAGAAATGATTGAAGAAAATGCTAAAAATGTTGAAAGTAAAATATTGGCGATTTCTCATGTGAATAATCCTGAAAGAGCGAACTGGATTAAGGACGAAGTTAAGAAATGCTGTAACTTTAAAGAGATTATAGTGGTTCAAACAGGCGGGCTTAGCAGCCTTTATTGTGACAATCAAGGAATAATAGTTGCATTTTAATACAAAGTAAAAAAGCGTAAGGCCGTGAGGTCTTGCGCTTTTTCTATATCTATTGATGAGTAGTTAGTCGTTAATATTAACCAGATTGTTCTTGTACTCTTGGTAGAGTGCGTTGACTTCTGTCATTAGATGGTTCATTTCTATTTGAAGAATAGAAGCAGAGTCGTAATCGCCGGCATCAATCGCCACTCGAATCTTAGTCATTAAAGATTTCTTACTTAAGGAATCCTTCATGAGTTTGATGCGTTGTGATTTGATATGCTCCCAATTTACAAGGTCAAGGTCGCTAACATCATCGTCATTATGGCACTTAACAAAGCGTCTTAACTGACTAATGTTTTCATGAATCAAACGATTTCTAAGTTCAGAAGTCCATTGAGAGAGCATTGAAGCTTTGTATGATTTGATGATGTAGTCTGGGAATACATTGCCATCGCCTAAAACTTTGAGCTTTTCTGGGTTTGCACCTAGCGCTTGGATATTTTCCCAAACTGTTTTTGGCGGGTTGCTGAAGAGTGCATTGCGTTCTGCTTCGGAATAGTGTTCAAAAACATCAAGTTCACTGCGGTACATACGATTAGTATCAAGGTATTTTCCAGTAGCATTAGCCGGTTTGCTGAGTTCAGCTAAAAGTTCAGACATAGGCAATTTGCTGTTAATAGCAAAGGTAATACCATCTAGCATGCCTTGGAATGCAGCTGCTGTAGTTAAGTAGGTGTTAGTATGCGGGTTAGGCGCTCTAAGCTCAAAACGCGTCGCATAAGGGTTGGTCAAATCACGAATGAGGCCTACTAATATGGTTCTGTTTCTAGAAGGCGTCACGACATCGTGACCGAGTGAAGTAACGGTGCAGATTGGTGCTTCAAAACCAGGTTTTAAGCGATTGAATGCATCGTTGGTAGCAGTTACAAATGGGTTGATTACTTCATAGTTTTTCAGAAGCCCCATAAGTGCCCCGTAGCCAACACGGCTCATATAGTCAGCTGTCATGTCAGGAGATGAGAATAAATTGATTTTTCTACCAGAAGAAAGTTTTACAGCAATACCTAAATGGTGATGCTCGCCGCTTCCTGCAACGCCTTCAATTGGTTTTGCATTGAAAGTGACGTCTAAACCATTTCTGACGAAAGCATCACGGATAATGTCTTTAGAAAATAATTCATTATCGGCGGTTTGAAGGGCTAAGTCATATTTCCAGTCAACTTCAAGCTGTTCCATGATGTGCGAGAACTTGCTCATGCCAGCTAGTTTGGAAGGGACGCCTCCAACTTCTTTATGGCCCATCTCAGCTTCATAGTCATAGCGG
>JBGSUZ010000091.1:0-2188 GCA_041753235.1 Acidaminobacteraceae bacterium | reverse complement strand
ATAAATCTTTTATTTGAATCCATTGTTGATCAGATATTTCGTATCGTTTTTGTGTCATGACATGCATCTCCAAGTTGTTTTCTTTTATTGTATCTAAGACTTGGTTTATGCACAAACTTTAGTTTTCAGACACGCCCTAGTGAAATTGAAAACAACCCATACTATTATTATACGGAGGTTACACTATGTTAAAACAGAAAATTGCCCTCACACTTGCAGCGAGTATGCTTTTAAGCATTCCAGCCTTTGCCGATACGACTAAAATGGTAGCACATCACGCACCAGTTTACTTATCACAAGTCAATACCGCAGAATATCAAGGTACTATAACAGACATTACCAATAAGCAAATTACAGTTAACTCCAACACAAAAAATCAAGGTCATGAAACAATCATGTTTAACCTCTCTCGGGAAACTAAGTTCGATGACTGTCATCTTACCGAATTGAAAATTGGTGACGCCATTATTGTCAAACATTCACTTGCTATGACGAGCAGTGTTATTCCCCAGTCAGCAGCCTTCTCTGTTAAACTGGCAACACCAGCAAAACTAACTTTTAACTACGAAGGCACTGTCAAAGAAGTTTCTACAAATAAAGACTATACCCTAGTATTAGTTGAAACTTCGAATAGCAACGATGCTCACAAGGAAATTAGGTTCGTCATTTCGAAAGACACTAAAATGAAAAATGACAAAGTTAGCGATATTAAAGTAGGCACGAAGCTTAACCTCAGCTATGGCATGGTAATGACTATGAGCATACCGCCGCAGACATCGGCTTTAAGCCTTGAAATTGTCAAAGATGTTCAAAAGACATATGAGTACGAAGGTAAAATCACTAATCTCACAAAAAGCGGCAATAACCTGCTTGTAACGGTTGCCTCTAAAAGCACAAAAGCCACAGATAAAGAAATGATTTTTGTCGTGTCCTCAAACACTAAAATTGAAGACGGCAAACTTACTGACTTAAAAGTCGGTGCTGAAGTCGATGTCAAATATGGTTCGGTTGTAACTGCAAGTTTGCCACCACAAACAGCTGCGCTTATTATCGAATTAGATTAATATAAGATTTAAACAAAACACCCTACCGCTCGGGAAGTTTATTGAGTGGTAGGGTGTTTTTATTGTTTTTTATTATTCCAACATTCCAACAACGCATTCATTTTCCGTCTACTACCTATAACAAAAAACTGCTTCTCAGGGTATGCCTTATGCAAACTTATTATTGCGCGTTTTCTCTCTCTTGGAAAATCCCATAAGCCCTTAATGAATTTAAGGAACTCAATATTGAATCTTTCTTCCAAGTAGTGAGGCATATCAGAACGCTTTTTACCTTGTCTTTTCAATACGCCATGCATACAAACCAAACGATTTACATCCAAAAATATAATTAAATCCGCTTTCTCAAACCTTAGTTCCAAAGTGCTCATATGATTGCCTTCTATGATCCACTTTTCTCTTGATGTAAATTCTATTTGCTTCTTAACCCATATGTCTCTAGGCGTCGCTTCCCAGTTAGGGCGCCAAAATTCTACATCTAAATGGATAAGAGGCAGACCCGTTATAGCAGAGATTGTGTTTATTCTCGAATAGAATACACTACGCCTTTTCTTGTTCAAATGCGTGAAGTATGCTAAAATGTTGCCGTTACGTTAACTGCAACCAACCATAGAAATAATAGGCGACAAATGAATATTAAAGTTTATCTTATAGGCGATAAAATCCCTAAATATTTTCAAAGTGCCATACAGGAATACGACAAACGTCTGTCCAAGTACTGCAAAATAAAACTAATAGAAGTCAAAAACGAAGAAGCACTAAAAAAAGCCCTATCAAACAGCAGTTACAAAATTCTTGTAAGTACCAAGGGCACAAATCCTTCCTCTACGGAATTAGCCGACAAATTAAGTATGCTAGGCAATACAGGCAATTCTGAACTAGAAATTATCTATGGCTTAGAAACCTTAGCAGTCGATGAAACCATTGCCATAAGCAAAATGGACATGGACTCAAGTCTGCTTATCACCATACTTTATGAGCAGATTTATAGAGCATTTCGCATCATTCATAATCATACCTACCATAAATAAAAGCGCCTTTAATTGCAAAGGCGCTTTACTTACGCCCCACCTCAGCCTCATCCCGCTGCGCCAGAAGCCCCATATACAGCCAAGTGTCCTCAATAT
>JBGSUZ010000090.1:0-2491 GCA_041753235.1 Acidaminobacteraceae bacterium | reverse complement strand
TGTAATTGCTTTACTGTGTTAAGTAAATCCTTAATGATATAATCAATTCATTGGAATGGATGTAAACACAAGGTGGAAAGTGTTAAAGGAATAGTCAATGACATGGCTTCACGACTTGTTTTGGTAGACTATCAAAAATTTAATGCAGATACAAATGTAACTCGTGAAGAGGCTATGGTCATGTACGCAAAAGCTATGGATATTGTTAATCCAGCAAGTAAATCTAACCGTATGACAGCTGACCTTGAGAATACAAAAGACGCTTCTAAATGGGCAATACCGTACATTCAAAAAGTACTAGAAGGTAAGGTATTCGTAGGACGTTCAAATGATTCATTGGAGCTTAAAAAGAACTTAACACATGCAGAATCATTAGCAGCGCTTAGAAACCTACTAACAGGTGGAGAGCTCATTAACAAGAATTAAGATTAAATAGACACATAAAAAGAAGACCATGTTCTATCTAAAATGGATAGAACATGGTCTTCTTTTATACATTTGGCAATTATTTTTTTTCAACAAACTCAGCAATTAGCATGTCACTGACTTGGCGAATTGTTTCTAAACCAGAAGGAATACTTTTTTCGATGTCCTTGAAGATTTGGAAGATAATTTCATCGTAATAATAACCATCTGAAAGCTTAAATGATTGATGCCTAATACCTGAACAGATGCCATTCCAACGCTTTATAAACTTTAAATACTTAGCAAGTGCAGGGTTCCCTTTATAAGAGTAGAATTCTAGCAATCTAAAATCTGGGTGATTCCATATGGAAATAAACACATTTCTCAAATCGTTTGAAACAATTTTTGCATAGCGGATTCGTTCAGAAGACTCAAGTTCAAGTTTAGGGTCTGACATAAAGTTAATCACTGAAATGTTGCTGATTTTATATTGGTCTCTTTCAAAATTATAACCAAGGTAACCAATGACTTTATCAGTTTTGGGATCAAGGATAACGAATTGGTGTTTTGATTTTGTATTAGTTTCGAAAGTATAATCTTCAAAATAGGGTGTAGATGAATAAAACTTAAAATGCTCGTTGAACCAAGTGTTTCTAAAAGCTTGTATTAATTCATCATGATAACTCGTTACATGCTTTAACATAGAAATGCCCTCCCATATGTATCAGTGCTATTTAAAAGTAACAATAAACACCATATTATACCACAATACTATTCGGGTATAATTTATATTTTACAGCTAACCAAAGAACAGCATGCGAAAAAAATACGCATGCTGTTTTTGTTAGGGGTATATACGGTTATTTCTCAGTGTATATAGTCACATCTACATTGTAATTTGGTTTCAAGCTTGCGTCTGGTTTTTCAATAGCTATTTCAGCCGTAATAACGGTTTCGCCATTTTTAACGACACCTGCACCCGCAATAGATTTGACAGTTCCTTTGAATACTTTTTCACTATCTGCAACAGGGACAATATCTACTTTGCTGCCAATTTGAACTTGTTTGATTTGGTTTTCTTGAATATCTGCTTCAACAATCAACTGGTTTAGGTCTGTAAGGCTAAAGAGTTTCATATTAGGCACGACCATGCTGCCGTTAACAGTATTTAAACCTTGAATAACTGTATTGTCAGTAGGGCAAATGATTTGATTGCCTTTAATGTAAACTTTACTGAGTTTACCCTTAAGTAAATTTAACTGATCTTGGAATAAAGAAATCTTTTCACGTTCCATGTCAACAGAAAGACTGAGGTCAGTTGTTTTAGAGAGTTTCACTTCTGAGAAGGCCCTTTGAGCAGCCGTCAGTTTGCGTTTAGACTCTGCAAGTGCATCGCTAGAAACGGCACCAGCAGTAAAGAGTTGTTGTTGGTTGTCGTAGTCATCTTGAGCCTTTGTTAGGTTCTCCTGAGCCGTTTGAATCGCATTACCTTCTGTAAAAGAAGTATTGCTAGTACTGTTTAGCAGTTTTTTCAGCTGTAAATTTTCTATACGCAGGTTCTTTTCTTGGTCACTGATCATTTTATTGATTTCTTTGAGGTCTAAAGTCATAATCACATCGCCTTTATTAAGGACTTGACCTTCTTTAGCAATGACTTCTGTAATAGAAGCGCTAAATTCTGGAACGATGTCTGTTGCATAGGACGACTTTACTTTACCAGTGGCTTCAATCTGTCCGTTTTTGTTACTCATTGCCGCTTGACCGGCAGCAAGGGCTTGTTCATTTATTTTTTTAAGGTTAATTTTAATAAATGCATTTGTACCAATGAGTTTTTCTAGAGCAACTTCGTCATCAATCGTAATTTTGATTGGAATTAACTGAGTTACTTTCGTGTAAGTGCCACTTGTGCTAAAGCTGGTCGCACTGCCTGAAAGGGCTGCAACCGTTACCGTGTCAATTTCTCTGACATGACCAATCAATTTTTTGCCAGGGTAGGCGTCTAATTTGATTTGCACTTCTTGACCCGCAGAAATTTTAGCGGCAATAGTCTCTTCAACATTTGCTGAAATGTATATATCTTCAGTAT
>JBGSUZ010000089.1:0-2139 GCA_041753235.1 Acidaminobacteraceae bacterium | reverse complement strand
GCCCCTGCTTGTCTTCAAAATAATTATAAATAGTACCTATAGAAACGCCACTTTTCTTGGCTAACGCTCTAACGCTAAGCCCTTCATAGCCCTCTGTTTCTAAAATTTCTCTAGCATATTTTAAAATGGTTTCTTTTGGTTGATTTATTTTCTTAGGCATTACACACCTCTTTTTTATATGAACTAAGTTCATTATAATAATAGATGCCTATTTTGTCAAGTAAAACCCAAGAAGACATTACTTAAAGATCAAAGCTGTTTGCAATCGCATTGACCATTAAATCGCGGTCTGTTGCTGCTAATGTATAGGAGATGCTTATTTCAGAAGTAGTAACTTGATAGAAGTCTACATCGCTTTCACTGAACAGCTCAAAGAGTTTTGCAGCAACACCAGTTTGGCTAACCATGCCTAGACCTACAACCGACAATTTGACAACTGTGTCGTCTATACCGAATTCCATGCTTGGGAAGTCCTCTGAGAGTAGCGCTAGGACGTCAATAACATGCTTACGGTCTTCCTTCTTAGCTGTAAAACTGATGTTGACCTGATTGTGATAAGGTGCTGTCTGGCTAATCATGTCTATATTCACATGGGCTTTCGCCATTGTAGAAAAAATATGTGCAATGTTCTTTGTTTGGTATGGTATGGCATTGATTGTCACCATAAGACAATTTTCGTCTATAGAAAGTCCTGTAACTGCTTTTTTTTCCATTTGATTTTCACACTCCTTAATCCATGTGCCCTCAATAGCCTCTGTACTATGCGCCACTAAAAGTGGCACTTTGTATTTACCAGCCATTTCAACTGAACGGGTTTCAAGTACTTTACTGCCACAGCTCGCCATTTCGAGCATTTCTTCATAACTAATGGTTTCCAGTTTTTTTGCTGTTGGAAATACCCTTGGGTCTACCGTGTAGACGCCGTCTACGTCTGTGTATATTTCACAGGGGCAACCGAGTACCGCCGCTATTGAAACTGCGGTCGTATCTGAACCGCCACGCCCAAGGGTCGTAATGTGCCCATCCTCACTGAATCCTTGAAAACCTGCCACAACCACAACTTTACCTTCGTCAAGGTGCTGACGAATAGCAACTTCCTTTATCATTTCAATGCGTGCTTTGGTATGAATGCCATCTGTTTTAATACCAGCTTGCATACCTGTCATAGCCACAGCTGGACAGCCCTGCCCATTTAATGCCATGCTCATAAGTGCTATAGAAACCTGTTCTCCTGTTGCCATGAGCATGTCCATCGCCCGTTCGTCTGGGTTAAAAGTTACTTCTTTTGCCATTTCAATAAGTTCATTGGTGGTCTTTCCCATTGCTGATAGGACTACGACTAGCTGATCTCCTGCCCGCTGTCTCCCTGCAATCACTGCACTTATTTTCTGTATTTTATCAATAGTTGCAACTGAGCTGCCACCATATTTAATCACGTAAGTATTCATGTCGCTGGACCTCCTAAACGTCATATCTTATTAAATCTTCATAAGTTTCTCTTTTTACTACAACTCTGGCGTTGCCATCTAAAACCCATATCACTGCTGGTTTACAGTTTCTATTGTAATGACTGGACATGCTGTAATTGTATGCGCCTGTACTTGCAACAGCTAGTACATCGCCTCTTTCTACGCTAGGTAGTTTTATAGCTTCTATGAGCACATCTCCTGACTCGCAGCATTTACCACCAATGGCGTACAGGTTTGAAGCTGTCATATTCATTTTATTAGCCACTGCTGCCTCATAAACCGCATCGTATAACGCTGGTCTTGGGTTGTCTGTCATGCCTCCGTCTATAAACGCATAGCACTTGCCGCCTGCTGTGTTCTTAACTGCACCTACTTGGTACAAAGTCGTTCCAGCATTCGCTACCATACTGCGACCGGGTTCGATCACTAGCTTTGGCATTGTCAGTTCAAGGGTAGTTATTTGAGCTTCAACAAACGTTACTAATGCTGGCAAGAAAACTTGTAAATTAAGAGCAGTATCTTCTTCCGTATAATAAACACCAAAGCCACCGCCCATATTAAGTACTTGCGCTACGAAACCAAATTGTTCGTTGAGCGCCTTCAAGTAAGCACACATTAGCTCAGCACCTTTAAAGAATGAACTTTCCTCAGTAATCTGACTGCCAATATG
>JBGSUZ010000088.1:0-5480 GCA_041753235.1 Acidaminobacteraceae bacterium | reverse complement strand
ATAGTAAATGAAGCTGACAGACCTGTTTCAACAACTTACTTCAGACCTAAAGCAAGGACAGCTTCAACTTTCTACGACGCTCTATGATGGTTCTTTTGAAAGTATATTTGTCTCACTTTATCAAAATGCAGTGACATTAACACAGTGTACCGTTGCTCTTAATCAAGATTATATAGAAATTAATGGCAAATCAAAACTGGATTGGGTCTATGCCGGGAGTTTTTCGGCGCTTCAAATCCTTTGTTATGAAAAAAGCGAGATTATTTGGTGCCAATTAAAAATAACGGTCAATAACCAATGCAATATGGAAGCGTTCTTCAAAAAATTATCAGGAAGTCGAATTGTAGACGGCCCTATTTATAGTAATTCAGAAAGTCTTTTGAAAGGCATTGTGCTAAAATACCCTGAAATTACGACCAATACAGACCGAATGTACTCTGAATTTCCATTTGATTTCACATCGGGGATTTCTCTTTCAGGCGATAATTGGAATCGCTATAGTGTACTAACGTTTGGGGCAACAAAGGCCACTGGGCAAGTAGACTTGAAAGACAACTTTTCTTTATTTCACTGTGCGAAAATAAAACTCCAAGTGCCGTTAATAAGCAAGTCTAATTTTGATCGATTTAAAGATGCGAGTATGCTCATTAAACTGTATTCTGGTGTCCCAAATCCTTATGACCGTGAGTTTCAACAAACCGTGTCGGGTGCAGATTTGGTATTCCACCTTGAAATGAAAAAAGTGGCGACGCCAATGGATTTCAGCATGGCACTTTTTGATGTGGACACACTTTGGCAACTAGCGGCGGGATTTGAAAAGGGCTTGTCTTTAACCGATGCTTTTAACACCATTGTAGAGCTGTTGCAAGTTGAAAATTTATATCTGCCAGCGAATACACCTTTAGACTTTATCAAGCTATTTTACTTTGGTATACGCTACAACACCAAAGATAAACAAAACCCTTATTGCGAAGGTTTAAAACTACTAGCAGCTTCGTCTGAACCCTGGGTATTGCCAATTCCGTGGATAAGACTACAAGACTTTTCCATTGCGTTTGAGACTAGCTCTAGCTTGTCAGAAGCCTCTATTTACACAGCTGATTTATCTGGGACGGTCTGTTTCCAATTAGGCGATTCCATGCTGTCTATGAGTGCATCGGCAGTTTTACCCAATATGGAGTTTAGTGGCAGTTTGGTTTGGGGCGAAAATGATTGGGAAAACCCTTCAAAGCCTGTGACACTTGCAAACTTACTTTCTCCATTTCAAGCAAAACCTCCGACAGATTCATCTTCTACATCTTTAGCTGCACGTATAGACGTAGTTGCAGCATACAATCAAAGAGAGTTTTCAATCAGTGCAGACATTCAAAACATCCTTGAATTTGACGTAGGAGATTTTAGAATCAGTTTAGATCAGGTTGTCGTGGAAGGTTTTCTTTCACCGACCGCTAGAAATGCTTCAATCTATGGCAAAATGGGTTTTGGTGAACCTACAGATCCAAAATATTTTCAATTAGATGCAAAGGCATCATACATAACAGGTGAATGGGATTTCGAGGGCGGCTTGAAGCTGGGGGTCGTTAATATTGGCGATGTGCTTACCAAAGTATTCGGACTGTCTAGCGGAGATATCGTTCAGACCATTTTAAACATAGAACTTAATGCCTTAAGGGTTAAATTTAATGGTAAAGGCGACCAATACTCAATTTTAGCTGGGTTCAAAGGAGAATGGCAGATACTCGGGCAAGACGTTACGGTAGAATCGAGATTGCAACTACAGCGCACCAGTAAAGACGACAATCTATTTGCAGCAGCTATGTTTGGTATTCACGTGGGTCTATTTGCCGTATTGGTTCAAGCAAATGATTTTTATGGGCCAACCCCAAGTTATTTGTTCCGAATCCAATATGATCAATTATTCTTACAAGCGGTTTATGCAAAAAAACTGATTGAGGCAGAGCCGAAAGAGTTCTTGACCATTAGCATGGGCGGTACGACTTTAGGTGAATTGGTAGAATCTTTGATTCATATGATCAACCCCAATGCGCATTTTAAGCTAGAAGCGCCTTGGAACATATTGAATAAAATTGATTTATCTAAGTTCTTGCTGGTCATTAATACCACAGACAACACATCGGCATTTTACTATACCATTAACCTAAATATTTTAGGACTAATGGAGATAGAAAAAATAGGTTTAAGAACTGAGGTAGATAAGACTAGCCCAGGCCAAAGCAAAAATAAAGTTTTGTTTGCTCTGACAGGAAAATTATTAGATAAAAAATACACAGAGGAAGACCCGCTTTCATGGGACGCTTTAGATGAGCAACCGCCTGACGCCAGTGCGTTGAATCAGAAGAAAGTCGTCTTGTATTACCTCGGAATGGGCCAACATTTAAGAAACGATAAAGCAAAAGCAGCAAATACATTACAAGAAGGACTGGATGCCTTAAAAGAACAGCTTGTGCCGTCGCCTAGTGGCGGCATGCCACAAACAGTCCAATATGACCCAGACATGAATTGGCTTTTAGGGGCAGATTTTAAAGTAGATGCCCTTCGCGTAGGCCTTCTTTTAAACGATCCAATTCTATATGGCCTTATGATTACGGTAGAGCCGAATACAGGGGCATTAGCAGTATTTAGCGGCCTTTATTTAGAGTTGCTTTATAAGAAGGTCACCGCAGACATTAGTATGTTCAAGGCAGTTCTTATGCTCCCAGATCGCTTCAGAACCATTCAATTAGGTGCAGTTACGGTTAAAATTGGTCTCGTCAGTTTTGAAGTCTATACCAATGGCAGCTTCTACATCGATTTAGGCTTCCCACACAATGTTGACTTCACGAATTCTTTCGTTGTAGAAGTGGGCATATACACAGGGCGTGGCGGTATTTACTTTGGCGTACTCAAAGGTGTACCAAGTCAGAGCGTTCCACAAGTCACGAATGGTACTTTTTCAACCATTATTATGCTGGGTGTTGGTATATCCTTTGGGCTGGGTCGTTCCTTCGACGTGGGTATTGCCAAAGGCGGCTTGTCGTTAGAAGTCTTAGGTATTTTTGAAGGGACACTCGCATTCTTTGAGTGCAAAGACAATGACGAACAGTCTTTATACTATAAAGCTATTGCAACGGTTGGTGTATTTGGACGACTTTATTTAACTGTTGATTTTAAAATCATTTCAGCATCTGCATCGGCTGAGATTAAAGCCTATGCGCAGTTGACCTTAGAGGCTTACAAAGCCATGTTAATAGCACTCGACCTGTCTATGAAATTAAAGGCAAGCATAAAAGTGCTGTTTGTCAGAATTAAGTTCTCTTATTCTTTCCATAAACATGTGGAATTCAAAATGGGTAACGACAGCCCGGCGCCGTGGCGAATTGCGCAGTCTGACTCTGTATTGAGTAAAATGGTTATGAACAGTTTAATGGAAGTAACTGTACAGCCATTATTTAACCCACAAGTGTTAAACAATGGTACAAAAACAACTCTTCAAATGTCACTATTGCCATTTTTCTCAGTTGAGAATCCAGTGGTAACGGTGGCGCCAATCGATGAAGGTGCATTATCTTGGAATCAACATCGATTAATGCAAAAGGGTATTATGAGGGTTAATGAAACCATAACGCCTAACTATTGCGTGGCATTCTTGCCAATTATGGACTTAGACAATCAAAAGTTATACTTAAAACTGTTAACGCAGTGGCTATTTACGCGGTGGGATGGGGACCAAATTCATTATGACCCTGACTTTACGCCAGACTTAGCAAGTCAGTTAACCTATGAGACCTTAGATGCATTTTTAAACAATAACCTGTTGATTCAGTTAAATTTAGAAAATCAACCTGAAATGAACGGTGCGGCATTCCCAATTATGCCACCTCTGTCACTTGGGTGGAATCTCAATGGGACGCCCGCTGATCAACAAACTATGACCCATTTCTGGGAAGGAAGCATGGTGACAGCAGAATATGCCCAACTTTTAACCGATTATTTTAAAGACTTAATTCCAGACCCAAGTTATACGCCAAGCACACACGTGGAAAATCTTATGGGGCAAGCACCATCAGAAATGATACCGCTAGCACAACTGGTCTTCTTGGACTACTTCCAAATGACGCTAAGGGAATTGATTGGGCAAATGGCAGGATTCTTTACACAGTTCGTTTGCAACATGGGCAATAAGACTTTCGACGAACTTGAGTGGGCGCAAATTCTTAATGACAACCCTACATTACTGCTAACAGCGGGTAATTGGGAAATTCCATCTCTTTTCTATACAGTTAAAGATAGCAGCACATTGAGTCAAATAGCATCACAAATGAACATGTCGTATGAAAAGGTACTAACAGGCTGCCAAGAACAAACCATGCTGCTTCGACAAAAAGCTGAACTCAGTTTGCCGGCTTACAGCTTCAATAATCAGTTTTTACAGATTGAAACGAAGTTAGTAGCAGCGCTTTTCTATGTTCGCTATTTTGAGTTTGAATTAGATCACGGCTACCAAGCGTACTCTAAGGAATTTTCGACATTGAATCCCAACTTTTCAATGACAGAGCAGATAGTGGTCTTAAATGGACCAATGGTGAGTTTGCCAATTAAAAATGCAACCGGTTATATACCTTGGCAACCGCTGGTAGGCGACACTTATGATAGACTTTGCAAAATGTGTGCCTACTATGAAATGCCAAGTGGTACGGACGCCAACTGGGATAAATTTGTTAATGACGTCACCCTCACTGGGAACTTGGTCACACTTTCAAGTGCAACGACGCTTATTGACGGCGACTTGACTTTTGCAATGCTGCTTAGACGAATTTACCCAGATCAGGATGGTAGCAACTGGACAGATACTTTGCTACAGCCTCTCTTTGTGGCAGATTTGCTCAATACGTTTGCAACGCTCTTGTTAGTGAACGTGCCTTGCGTTGTTGAGAATCAGGAAAATGGTGGCGAGACTGTTACAGCTATAATGAACCGAATGGGCGCAAGTGTAGAAGATTTAGCTATGGCCTTACAACAAGATGCTTCAAGGGTTGACAAGGCACAAGACATTTTGCTAACCAATCAAAAGAGTATTAATAAAGACGATGTAATGGCTCAAATTTTAAACGTCGAATCCAACACGATTCCAGAATTGCTGTCAAGATTCCTTCTCCAAGGGCTAAGAATACCAAACCCTTGGCCGACAGGCGATGAAACTGAGACGTTAATGGCAAGTGCACTGGACGAGGTAGAAACAGTACCACTCTTTAAAGCAATGAAGCAGCAACAGGCGTTCGCAAGCGGAACGCAGGCATTTGACCTTCAGTGCAGTGGCGCTCAGCCAGGGTGTCAATGGCTAGACACGACAACGCTGCTGAGAACATTTACAGCTACTGAAATTCAAAATGAACTTCCAGAACAACAAGTCTCAATGGGCATTCAATTGCCAAAGCAGTTACCAGATTTTATGGAAACAATGGCTTGTTATCCTATAGCGA
>JBGSUZ010000087.1:0-2426 GCA_041753235.1 Acidaminobacteraceae bacterium | reverse complement strand
ATGACCTGCGTTGCTACTAAAATGACATTTTGCAGTTCAAATGCTTCTGGGTCTGTTGCTGATTTGGCTTTGAGCTGCTCAATGACACTTTTTCTGTAAAGACCGTTATCATCGCCTGAAAGCTCAAATAGATGGGTTTCTTGATTGCCTGTTTTCACGAAATAAGCACTGAGCGCATTGTAAAATTCCCTTGCGTCCTTTTTGCGTATGAACTCAATAAGCACCCGCTTGGCGTCCTTCTGCTGACAAATGTTCAAAATGTCTGCCATAAGTGCTTCCATGTTTTGATAGGGCGTTTGAAGCAGGTCGTAGCTGATGTTGACACGATTTCTGAAAAACGGGCTTTTAAAGTACACGGCAGGGTCGTTTAATAGCTCGGTGTACTGCTTTTGCTGTAATGTATCTGTGTTTGTATCGCCTTCGTTCTCTTCTAAAAGCTGGCTAAGTTTTGGCAGGGTCGCTGACATAATGACAAACTTGACGCCAAAATATTTTGAGTAGGCTTCCATATGGTAAATAAGTTCTTTCCACAAATTATTAGGGTATGCCTGTATTTCGTCTAAAATGACCACACTGTTTGGTAGGTGAACCATTGGAATAACGGCTTCTCTACTGGTACTTGTCAAGTATTCAAAGAAGCGGACGTGGCTGGTTAGGACTATCGGGTCGTGTAAAAACAGGTGCTCCATATACGCTTTATGGTAGTTCGCACAGTCTGAACTGTCATCTTCTAAATTGTTTGCGGCTTTACTTATGCTTTGTGGTGCTAATTCTGTTTTGATAGGGGTGACGCTGTTAATTAGAGCAAGTTGTGACTCTGGAAAGAAGTCCTTTAGGACGGTGTGAGTCTGTTCGGAAAGTATGTTGAACGGAAACACGTAAAATAATTTGTTGAGTTCGGGGCATTCAGTCATAAGCTGCTGAGCTAAGTTGATAGAGGTCATGGTCTTGCCACTGCCGGTAGGTGCTTCTAGGTAAAAAATACCTGAACGGTTTTCGTTTTCGCTTGCCTTTGCGCCCTTTAGGCTGGCTTTTAATTGATGTTCTGCCTCTAGGAACATGAGTGTTCTAAGGTTGTTAATATGACTGGCCCCTAAAACGGATTCCTCTAATTGATCCGCTTTAAACGTCTTTTGACGTATTGACTGAACGATACTGCTGTCATTGTAACTTCTAAAAAAGTTTGGTGCGTCGTCTATGCTCGTAATGTCAAGCGCCGCTGGGGACTGGGTCATGTAGGCATTCGTTGCGTAGAAGTCACAGGCTATAATGCAGCTGTAGAGGCACTTGCAGAGTAAATAGATGGGCATGAAGGCTGAGGTGATTTGATTGGTTGGAGGCAAGTTGATTAATTCTTTGAAGTTCGTTTCAAAGTCAGCTGAGAGCAGTCTTTCTTTGAATATGTAATATGCCACGTTACTGTCATTTTCTCTGAGTGTTTTATGCAAGTCTGAAAGTTTATTGATGTAGTCTCGCTCGCCTTCCAAATAACCATGATGCCGTGACACCGTATAAGTCATTTGAAAAATGACGTAGGCAATTAGTTTTCGCTCCCCTTTTGCCAACTGGGTATTATCCATTTTTTCTTTGTAAATGTCTAGCAGAAGCAATGACGAAAGCAGGCTGTGCTGAGCGTCTGACACCAGTCGGGTTTTAAAAAATGGATTGTTCATTTTGCTGACTTGGAAGCTCTGATTGATTTTACCTAAGTCATGCCAATAGAGCATGTCTTCAAACGCTTCAAGCAACAATTGCTGTCCCTGTTCGGTCACAGGGTTTTCATGAAGAGGCGGGCGGGACTGTTTTGTCATACGCAGGTAGTTCAGATCTTTTACCAAGTGCTTAACGCTTTTGTCTATACCATTAAGCTTTGCCAAACACTGATAGTAAAAATAGCTCAGCTCCAGATGTTCTTCCAACTTTTCTGGCACTTGACCCGACTTGGTGTGACCCCAAAACTGTTCACTGCTCTTGACGTAATCCTCTAAATGTCTCATAGCCGCCGCGCCTCCTCTTTTTTAAATTAAATACAGTATGCTGCCGTCCGCTTCATAGAATTCATGACCTTCCGTGACTTCAAATACTTCACGGTTTGTGTAGGCAAGCTCATGGTATTCATAAAAGTTGTGTACGGGAACCAATCCTTTTGGGAAATGATCTTTATATAAGTATGGTTTCTCATTTTCTACTGATTCCGGTTGTAAAAATGCCGCTTCCACCTTATAAAGACTGTCAATTTGCTCCGGTTCTCCAACTTGCGCCGCTTCCACCCAAGACACTTCACTGATGGTGGCAAAATGGTCATTTTTGCCTAAGTAGGGCATGTAAATGGCCTGTCCTGTCAGCAAGTAGTTGGAAAGTTTTTCAGCTACCTCGGGGTCAAGGGACTCTAAGTTAAGGTAAATATCCCAGTGCACGTCTTCTAG
>JBGSUZ010000086.1:0-8986 GCA_041753235.1 Acidaminobacteraceae bacterium | reverse complement strand
GACCTTGCTCGTCTAAAACAGTTATATAGCCACTTTCGCCAAATTTTATGGCTAATATCTTAAGCTTGAAGTCTTGAATATTAATGAGTTGAGCAAATTCTTCGCGGTAACTGCTGGAAGAAATAATCCAGTCCCAAGGCTTAAAATAGCTCATATAAAGAGACTTAGGCCGCTCAGCTTGCTCATCTGGGTTTTTCCAATCGTATTCAATATAACCGGTTTTAAGCCGAATCTGTTCTTTTACAAAATTGTAGTTGCTTATATTAGTACCGAGCAAACTTGTTTGACTATGATGTTGTAAAACACCTTGGCTATTTAGAATATAAATGTAGCCCGATTCACCTATTTTCTGAGCAGAAAATAATTGCTTTATAGTATTTTGTGCTTCTTTTTCAGTCATTTTTCCACTTTGAGAAAGTTGGTAATAGTACTGGCATAGTTGAAGATTGGTTTCAGAGATAGTCCTTAAATGATTGCGTATGGAAGTATCCGCAGCAATTTCAACGGCGTCTTTGATACGGTCGGCCTGATCCATTAATTGTTTTTCTACGCTTCTATTAATAATTGAGGTCATGGAACTAAAAACGACATAAGAAACAATCACAAAAAAAAGCATAAAAATGCCGAAGTAAGTAAAGAATAATTTTTCTTTTAGATTAATATCTCTATAACGCCATCGGCGCATGCTATTCACCTCACCTAAAAAGGGTACACTTTTTGAAAGTATACCCCTTAAGTGCATGGTTATTCAATTCAGGTAATAGACTTAGGTACGTGTTGTAATAATCGCTGTTTCTAAATCCTGTAAATCAGAAATATCTTTTTGAGTTAAGCGTGACAGCAGTTCTTCACGAACTTTCAGTCCAGCAAGGTTTCTGCTGCGAGCGTCATCTTTTAAGAGCGCATCTGTCCAACCGATTTTTTTATGATTGACATAAACATCATAGTCGACCATGCGGCTGCCGTCTGATAGATATTCCATGCCCAATAATAGACGCTTAATATAAGCGGGTTCGTGGAAGGTAAAGAATCGTACCCGGTAGACTTCGACGGACATAAACAGCCGTGGGTAATCTTTTGACCAAGACTCGCCTAAAACAATGCCCAGTTCTAAGCCCTCGAAAAGTTCAAGCAGCCGTTCATAATGAAGCTCATAAGCACTGTAGCGGTCAAAAATACGAATTTCAATTTCATTCCAATCTCGGTTCTCAATGCCGATGTTTAAATACTTGAGTGCCTGCATTCTGAGTGTTTTATACACGTCGGCGTAGCGGTTGTTTAGTCGTAATATCTGAGGGTGCAGGTCGGTGGTACTCATATTGCGATTGAGTGGCTTGTCAGTAAGACACACTAGCGTAGAAGCATCGTTACTACTTTCCATTAACTCAGAAAAGATTCCTAGAACCCCTCCAAAGTCAGTTTGTAGCTGTCCTACAACTTTAGATAAGTCACCGACACCGCGCATAAGCAAAATTCTTGGTGCGGTTCTAAGTTCAGTGATTAATTGATTACAGGGTGCTTTGAAGAGTCTGCAAAGTAGTTTATCAGATTCTTCGTGAACGATTAAACTGACTTTGATGCTTTCATTGCTAAGTGTTGTTTTCATTTCATCGGCAATAAATAGAATGGTATAATACTCAGTCGCTTGTTCAAACGCCTCTGAAAAATCACATTCTAAAGCTTCAAAATCTTCTATGAGTTTTGTTTTAAGTGTGTTTACGTCACTACTTTTAAAGAGTAGCATTTTAGGACCGCTGCGAACGAGCGAAAACATAGTGAATCCTCCTTAGAATCCTAGCTTTCCCTTACCCAGACGCGCGTCGTCTGTGCCCCAGGGATAGTCCAAGAAATGGGGTTCTAGATTGTCAAGTTCCATGAGACAGATCTTTGAAATCCCATTGTAAAAAACTTGTGTGCCAATTGTTTGTGTTTGTAAATTGAGGTTATGCCCAAAAAAGTTAATGGGTGCTGTTGAAGTTTGTATGGCTCTGGGGTAATGGCTAATACCCATGGTGACACCATTTATTTCTATTTGCTCGAATTCGTCAATAATGTGCATGTTGCTGGCAAGCCGCTTAACTATCTCTGGGTTGTCGTGGTTGCCTAGCGCAATGTATATTTTTTTTGCGGTGGCGTGATTGAGAATTTGAATCAGTTGATTCAAATCTCGTTCATATCGGATTGTCGCATTGGGAAATAACTGAAGCTTAAGGTTATCGACGAGGTCACCGGTATGGATGATGTATTCTGGCTTGAGTATTTTCAGTAATTTTTCAAGTGCAGGATAGAAGGATTTTGGCGTATCCGAAATGTGGAGGATACGTTCACCTTTAAGCATCTGAACAGTTTCGGGAATGTAGACTTGACCAGATAGGTAAGCCCATAATTGTTTGTATGGGAACAGCAGAATCACCTCCATCAAAATAACTTTAGATAGATTGAGTTAATCGTGCTTTAATTGTACCCAATTTTAAAGAGGCTTGCTACACAAAAACACGCATGTCTGTTAGGGGAACAGTCACGCGCGTTTTTGTTTGGGGTGTATTAAAAAAGCTTATGCTTGGGTACTGCTGTTGTTAAAACGCTTCATAAGGAAGTATACTGGAACGCCTATTAAAAGGCCACCGAGACCCCACATGATTTTGTCTATAGACGCTTGAGAGAGAAGCCAGAAGCTTGTTACGACTGCAACGATTGGAATAACTGGACCAAACGGTACTCTGAAAGTTGACTTTAGCTCTGGGCGTTTCTTTCTTAACACAATGACGGAAAGACAAGTTGGCACATATTGAGCAAATCTTGAAACGACACTGATTGCCGCAAGTTGCGCAAAGCTGCCAGAGAGTGCAAGTGGCACTGCAAAAGCAACTGTAATAAGAATTGCCATAACTGGCGTGCCAAATTTACCACTTTTAGAAATAACTTTTGGAAGCAGGCCATCTTCAGCAAGCGCTACACCAGATCTTGGTGTAATAAAGGAAGCTGCGATGTTGATACCACCAATTGAAATTAATGTACCAGCGGTTACAATGAGACCACCGACTGGGCCAAGGAAGATTTTTGCTGCGTCAGCAACTGGTGTAGCCGTATCTGCAAGAGCAGGGCCTAATGTACCAATTGCGACAGATTGAATTAAAAGATAAAAGACGGACACAATGCCGATAACGGTAATAATTGCTTTAGGAATATTTTTTTCTGGGTTTTCCATGTCTTCAGCAGCAACTGCAATGGATTCAAAACCAGTAAACGCGTAGAAAATAAGAAGCGCTGCATCTCCGAACGAACCGGGTGTATACGTGCCACCAACGAACATTGGTGAAAAGTTAGAACCCTTAATAAAGAAGATACCAACTGCTGTGAATAATAAAAGTGGAATAAGTTTTCCAAGTGTAATGACGTTGTTGAGTACTTTAGAGATGTTAACCCCTAATATGTTGACAATGCCTAGGCCAACAAGAATAGTCACTACAATTATATTTTTAACCATAGGTTCTTGTGCAGCAGGCATGATGTTACCGAGTGCCGTAGCAAAGGCAACTGCCATAGCAGCCCATGCAATGATGCCGATTGCCCATTTCATGAAGCCAACTTCAAAGCCGACAAAGTCACCAAAAGCTTCTTTGGCATAGACGTATGGGCCACCATTTTTCTTAAAGAGACCACCTGCTTCTGCAAAGCAGAGTGCTAAGGAAATAACCAATGCCATGTCGAAGAATATAACGCCGATGCTGGCAGGGCCAATTAAACTAAAGGCCTTGTTAGGCAAAAGAAAAATACCAGAACCGATGATGGCGTTAATGCCTAATAGGACGATACTCCAAAAACCAAATTTCTTTTGTCGCTCATTCATTATTTGACCTCCGATAGTTTAGCTTCATCAATAAGACGATTAAAAATAGCTTGCATACTTGGGTGCTCGGCACTCATCATTTCAGGATGCCACTGGACGCCTACAACGAAAGCAGTACCATCTAGTTCGATTGCTTCAACGACTGAATCCTTAGACAAAGCGGTAACTTTAAAGCCCGGAGCCGGTGTTTTGACCGCTAAGTGATGGAAACTGTTGGTACGAACCGAGTCTCCTAAAATACTGTGGAGCTTTGAACCAAGTTCCAAGTCTACCATATGGGTAGGCGTGCTTGGCTGTTGTCCTTGAACGTGTTTGATTGTACAACCGTCAATATAAGATAAATCTTGATACAAACTGCCACCAAAAACGACGTTAAGCATTTGCATGCCACGACAAATACCCAGTACAGGCTTGCCTGAGCTAACCGCCATGCAAATTAAAGAAGCGTCAAATTGATCTCGCTTTGGGCATATATCGCCAAGCTTTTGAGAGGGCTCTTCGCCGTAAAGCTGAGGGTCTACATCGTAGCCACCTGAGAAGATAAAGCCGTCAACCAGATTCACTTGAGCGCGTATAACTTCTTCTGAATTAGTAACGGGAATGATAAGGGGAATTCCGCCTGCGCGAACGACTGCGTCGATATAATCGTTGTTGACATATGCGCGTTCGTAGCCTGGGAACATGCCGCCTTGGTCATACATAAGGCTTCCTGAAATGCCTATGACCGGTTTTTTACACATAGTATGGCCTCCTTTTCAATATTACATTAATTTTATAATTGCAAGTATCGTGCCATAAAATAAACCCTCTTTTGACAGCGCAATAAGAAAGCTGAGAAAAGAGGGTTAAGAATTGAAATGTGAACGGTTTAACGAGTTAAATTCAATTCTTTGCAATAATGTATTGAAAGTTCATAATAGGTTAAATGGGTTTGCTGGCTACCTATTTAGCAACCTGTTTAACAATTGGTGCCCCTGATGTGTCAAAGTACAGCCTTTTCTGCCAACATGAGTATGGACTACCTGAAGGTCACTCAATCGACTGAGTATGCTTCTGACTTCGCCTTCGCTAACCGCATGACCATGACTAGTCAATAACTTAGTCAGCTGAACACGACCAATGCCTTGGTGACGCTCGGTCTGCTTGGCAAGGAGGGTTAAAAATTCAATCATCAAAGCACGGTCAAATTGTTGGGTTAATGTAGCAACAAGTGATTCTGTTTCAGGTGAGGGCCGCTGCAAGTCATGAGGCAAATTATGGAGGCTGACCTGTTGTTCACTCATAAGGGAAATATACGCGGCGACGTTTTTGACTTCTCTAATATTACCGGGCCAATCATAGGCGAGCAGAGCACTTTGAACCACGTCGTCTAACGGGAGAGGCTTGTCCATAAAGCGCTGCAGGAGGGGAATAATGTCATCTCTTCTCGCGCGTAGCGGCGGTATTTGTAGTGGTAGGACGTTTAACCTGTAATATAAATCCTGTCGGAAACGTCCGCTTTCTATTTCAACAATCAAATTTTTATGGGTTGCGGCAATAACGCGAACGTCAATGTTAATGACCCGTTGAGAGCCAATGCGCATGACCTGTTGCTCTTGAAGCACCCTTAGCAGTTTGGTTTGCAATAAAACAGGCATGTCACCAATTTCATCTAAGAAAATTGTGCCATTATGGGCCTGTTCAAATAAGCCGCGCTTGCCGTCTTTTAGAGCGCCAGTAAAGGCACCGGGTTCATAACCGAACAGCTCGCTTTCAAGCAGTGTTTCAGGCATAGCGGCACAGTTGACTGCAACAAAGGGCTGAGCCGCTCGCGGGGAGTCATTATGAATAGACTGAGCCATGAGTTCTTTACCGGTGCCACTTTCGCCTGTAATAAGCACTGACAGTTCAGAACTAGCCAATTTTCGGCCTAAAGCAATACTTTGGCGCATATTTTCAGAATGGGTAATCAAGTCGTTAAAGGTATACCGAGCAACTTGACCTTGATCCTTGAGCTGACGGCTTAAATTTTGCTCCAGTTTGCGAATGTAGGTAATTTCTTGGAAATTGTAATAGACACCAGTAGGCTGCTCGAATTGCATCATAAGGCACTTATTCACGTTTAGGAACTTATCCTTGAACTTGATGACCTGATTGGAAAGGGTTTCATCGGCTAGGGATTCCCGGGTTGAAGGGTCAAAAAAGTCTTGAATGAGGGTACTATGTAGCGACTGTACGACATTAAACATGCGGCTAAACGAGCGGTTATAAAGCTGGACGCGCCCGGAAAGGTCAGTCATAAGCAGGCCTTCTTCTGAAAGGTTAACAATGGTTTCAAGTTCTTCATTTTTAATATAAAGGTCTTTATAAGCATTTTTGATGCCGTTGTCTAGGCTCAGAATGCCTTCACTATATTGGATTAACCGCTTGTGAATTGCTTTGTCCTCAAGTCGCAGTTTGCTAATAATTTCAATAAAAGTTGAAATGTCTATGCAGCGGTGGTTTAAATTAATAACCTCTGAAATGGTACTTGGCACCAGTCGCGCTTCTCCGGGCGTCACGGCTATGCGAATACCGGGGTGGAAGTCTTGGAGGGGAACAAACTGCAAATGGTCAATACCAAGTTGAAAGAGCATTGAAATGGTTTCGAGCGTGGTTTCAGGGGCATCGTTAACGACCAGAACCTCAGTGTCTTGAGGTATTCGAAATAGTTTATAGACCTCATTTTCGTAAAGTGTGCGCTTTAAAACGATGATTTTCTTTACATCAGAAACATGAGCCTTAACAGGTAGAACCCGCTCCTGGATCATTACCAGAACCACATCGGCATGGATCTTGGTATTTGGCTCAAGATGGTCTAAAAAGTAATTTTGAATGTCTATTAAACCGTGAAAAACCGCTTCAAGATTGTCTTTAATGACTTTTGCCAGCTCGGAGTCATGGTCTGTTACAACTGCTATTTGTTTCAAAGGCGTTCAACTCCTTTTATTAGTCCATATAAGTTTTGCCCCAAAGGCATAATTCAATCAATACTTTTTCTAACGTTTGGCCTTTTTCGGTAATACTGTAGTCAACGGTGGGTGGCACAGTGGGATAGGCAGTTCTGAGAATTAATCCATCGGCTTCGAGCTTTTTGAGCTCTTGTGTGAAGACTTTATGACTTATTTTCGGAATGGATTTTTTTAACGCGCCATAGCGGATGGTGCCTGCCCCCAAAATATGCCAAAGAATAATAGCCCGCCATTTACTGCCAATCACTGTCATGGCAAATCCTATAGAACAGTCAAAGTCTTCTTGACGTTCACTTTGATTGGGAAAATTCGCTACATGTTGGTGTTTCATAGGCCACCTGCTTTCCAATTGGTTAGTTACTAAGTGAAAAGTGCGTTCTTGTTTAAAACGGCATACCATTTAAAATTAATTATAACACAGGCGGGTGCGAATATTAGGGGAGGGCTAAAATATGAAGCGTTACAAGGTTTATCAAATAGATGCGTTTACAAAGGAGAAATTTTTAGGAAACCCAGCGGGAGTTGTTACAAATGCGGACGGATTAAGTGGCATGGACATGCAGCGCATAGCGCGAGAGCTCAATAATTCGGAAACGGCTTTTATTTTTTCTTCAAATAGCTCAGACTATGACGTACATATTCGCTATTTTACGCCGACGACAGAAGTGCCTATTTGTGGTCACGCTACTATTGCAGCCCATTATGTAAGAGCACTTGAACTTGGACTGCCCACGACGCGGGTTTATAGCAAAACAGGGGCTGGCATACTCCCCGTGGACATTATTCAGGATAATGGTGACTACAAAATAGTTATGACCCAAGGCAGAATTAGTTTTGGGATTTTAATAGAAGGCGTACAGAGGCAGACACTGTTTTCAGCACTGGGAATTGAAGAAAGTGATTTGCTGAAAACACATCCTATTCAGGTTGTTTCTACGGGGCATTCGAAGGTGATGATTGGCATAGCCGATGAAGCACTGCTACACTATCTTAAGCCAGATTATGGTAAGTTAGCAGCGCTTAGTAAAGCCATAGGCTGCAATGGTTATTATGTCTATACTGTGAGTCCAGAAAGCGATGATGTTTTAGTCCATGGCAGAATGTTTGCTCCAGCGATAGGCATAAACGAAGACCCGGTGACAGGCAATGCCAACGGGCCACTGGGGGCGTATTTGGTTCATTATGGTTTAGTGCCTCATGACGGCTTAATGTTGAAATTCAAAGCGATGCAGGGTGAAGCAATTGGTAGAACTGGCGTGATTGAGGTAGCGGTAAATATAAAGCAGGAAGAACCTGCTGAAGTAAGTGTTTCGGGTAATGCAGTGATTGTTTTTAGAACAGAAATAGAGATTTAGGGCTATGAAGAGCGCCTCATAAGGTATAGAGCGAGGCGTCTTCATAGCCACTAAGAATGTTGTTTATGTATTTCTATTTTGTTGAAATGTTCGAAAGAATGAGCTTTGCTTTTGCTGAAACTGATTTTGCGGCTTTGCGGGGTTGTCTGCGAACGCCTGGAAGATCTACCATAAAGAGCACCTCCTTTTTTTATTATTGCACCAATAGAAGTAATTTTCTGAGGTGGCAACATCATTATTTTACCACATAATAGTGTAAAAAGAAGCACTAGGCTTAAGAAGTATATTTCTGAAGTTTAGTGTTTTTTGTGCGATGAAAAATCTTTTACAATATTTTCAAATTGAAATAAATGTTGTATAATAAACGTAATATGCATTAAAAGGAGAATTAGACATGAAAAAAATAGCAATGGCTTTAACGGTAATTATGGGCATGACAGCGGCAATACCAAACGTTTCAATGGCAACTACTGCGACAGGCGGTTTTAAAGATACGGGCAAGCACTGGAGTAAATCCTATGTGGAACGTCTTTATAAGGAAGGTTATGTGAAAGGCAGCAATGGTTATTTCAAACCAGATAGTACGCTTAAGACAGAAGATTTTTTGATTATGGCATTGAAAGTGGTTAAGCCTGAATTTAAAGACTTAACGGCTGGTGAGGGGCAGAAGTACTATACACCTTACCTTGAAAAGGCGGCTGAAATTGGCTTAATCAAAGACGCTGGCAGCGACGAAGTGCCTCAGTATGAGGGCCGTGACATGCCGAGAGAACTGGCGGTGCAGGTGGTAG
>JBGSUZ010000085.1:0-3010 GCA_041753235.1 Acidaminobacteraceae bacterium | reverse complement strand
CCGGGGTGCTATGACAGTTTACTGAGCCATTGAGTTTTTGTCCCACTAAGTTATAGACAATATATAGCCCTAAACCACTGCCGCCATTTGAGCGATTTGTTGTGAAGAAAGGTTCAAATACACGGTCAATTGCCTCTTGTGATATGCCAACGCCATCATCTTTATATGAAATAACAAGACGGCTTTCCTTGGCATGTACCTTTGCCTTAATTTCAATTTTACCGCTCTCTCGGCCCTTAAAGCCATGTATAAAGCTGTTCATGAGGAAGTTTGTAAATACTTGCGAGTATACGCCCGGGTAGCTGTAAATTTTTATGTCTTCATCGCACTCAACACTAATTTCATAAGCTTTATTTTTATATTCGTGCTTTAAGCTCAGGAGAATCATGTCTAGGTATTCCTTAAGCTTAAAGGTGTTCATTTCTTCGTGGCTTTGATTGACTGAGATTTTCTTGAAACTGTTTACTAGGTCTGCTGCTCGTGCCAAGTTGGACTCTAAAATGTCCATACTCTCATTGCTGGTGTTAAGATAATCGTTGAGCTTTGTTTTTGAAAGCGCACCATTTTCAAATTGTTGCCCCAATTCTTTACTCAACTTTCTGAGATAAGAGGTCACGGTAACACCAATACCTAGAGGGGTATTAATTTCATGGGCTACACCAGAAACAATGCCACCTAGCGACGCCATCTTTTCCTGCTCAACCAATTGACTCATTGCATCTTTTAATGCCTTCGTGCGCTCTTCTACTCTAAGTTCAAGTTCCTCATTGAGTACTTGAATTTCTTGTTCTGCCATTTTTTTGTCTGTTACGTCAAAAATAACGCCATCCATAAAGATTTCACCTTGGCTGTTTTGAATCCTTCCGCCGCGTTCAAGTACCCATCTTATCTCTCCCGATTTAGTGACAACGCGGTATTCCAAAGTAAAATAAATTTGCCCCTCAGTTGAAGTGTCTTTATCCACTAATTCAGTATCCTCAGGGTGTATGACATCATTCCAGTTAAGCTGTGGTGTATCTCCAAGGAATGCATCGGCTGAATAGCCCGTAACCTCTTCAACCCAGTTATTTATGGTCTGCATACGCCAAGGTGGCATAGGCATGCAACGATATACAATTCCCGGAATATTGTCAACGAGGCTTTTATAGCGGGTTTCACTATTTCTAAGATTTTTTTCTTTTTCAATCAACTCATCTATCATTTCTTGCAAATCAATGGTGCGTACTTCAACCATTTTCTGTAATGAACGGTTATAGAAAACAAGGTATGCGCCACCAAAAATGATGATTAGAAATCCTAATGCGCCTAGAACAGTACCAGTTACCAAATTTTGAATAGACGGTTTAACCGCTTCGTAAGCTTGATTTTTAGGCGAGAGTAGAATGATTCGCCACTCCGTATTTTCAATGCCTTTGGAAACGCCTAGATAAGATTCGTTTTGTATATTAGCCTCAAAAATCCCACCTGTTTTAATCAAGTGTTCTACTTCTGGATAGGTTTCTTTGAGGGTTTTAAACTGATTTTCTTTGTTTGAAGTATCTGTGAGCAGCACGCCGGAAGAATGAATAATCAACGTTTTGCCACCACTCACTTCATTTGTTTGGTTCACAATCCGTGTAACACGGTCCATTGAAACGTCTATACCAAATACCCCTTTGAAATTGCCTTGGTCGTCTACAATCTTTTTTACGTTGCTGATAATCATTTTACCCGTCGTAACATCTGCATAGGGAGCTGTTTGAACGACTTCTCCGCCTGCCTCCATCCCATCTACGTACCAAGGTCTAAGTCGTGGGTCGTAATTTGGAACAATTTCTACAGAAGGCCAGCACAAATAGCCCCCATAAGTAGTCCCCATATAAATATAGGTAGTCCCCTCATGCGATTCACCATATATTTTTAATACCTCATATATATGCTCTTCTTCCTCAGTGCTTTCAAAAGGATTCATCTTTTTACGAACATCTAAATTAACATAACTTTGGATGCCATCCTTTACATTACTTACTGAGGGAAAATTGGCGTACATATCTATGTCATTATAAATACTTTCTAAATACTGATTGATCGACTTATCAAGAACTGCGGATTGGTTATTTGCACTCGCTAAAAAATTTTCATTAATAGTACTTATAATGCGTTGATTCAGCCAAAAAAGTGACATCACTATAACGACAACAATAATTGCTAAGGCCAGTACGATGTATTTTAATAAAACATTTTTTTCATGTCGCATATACGAGCCCCCTTCGAAGCAGTTTAATAGTCATTCAATACCCCAAACCGATTTAAATATTCACTAATACCATAGCCATCATCGTCGCCAAAAGACCTATTCGCGCACGAGGTCCAATTGCTTCTTTAAAGAAAATAAAGCTGCCTAAACTTATAAGTGCAATTGAACCTGCACTATATATTGGAAATGCTACTGCCGCTGGCATTTGACCAAGCGCACTGATTAAAAATACAGAAGATAGTAAATTTGGAATACCTACCAACGCACCAATGAGATAGTCTCCTTTATGGGAACTGCCATCTTTCGGAACTTGTTGCAATGCTTTGTATAAACTGAGGCAAAATGCTGTGAAAAAAACAACAAATAGAAATAGATTTTTGTCAGGTGCCTGCCCCATTTTTTGAAAAAGTTTGCTCGAAAATTCTGCCATACCGCCAGCTAAAAAGAGCAGCAATAATGACTTCTTAAAAGAGAAAGCCTTTACGCCCCTTGGATTAAAGTTAACATATACCATTGCCGCTACTGCCAGCAATATGCCTAGTGATTGGAGCAGACTTGGAATTTCATGCCACAATACAATGGCAATGACCATTGGAAACAAAATACCGAGTTTACCGAACATTCCTGAAAGACTTGCACCATTTTCACGGACACTGATTTGATAGTAAACAAAGGACAAAAAGAAACAAATGCCCGCTGGAATACCTATACCAATAACACTGGGCCAGTGAATAGTGCTTAAAAAGTCTTTAGATAAACTTACTGACTGTGATG
>JBGSUZ010000084.1:0-5549 GCA_041753235.1 Acidaminobacteraceae bacterium | reverse complement strand
GCTCAAATGTCTATAATAGAGACATTATTGGCGAAAAAGAGGTCATTTTAATGGCACAAAACTGTCTTAAAACAAAAGAGCGCCTGATGGATGCCGAAAGTTACATGAAGCATTTTACGCCCTTTGCGGAGGAAATGGATTTGCAGCTGAGACATTACCGAAACAGTGTAGACCTTGTTAAAGCAGAGGATTCACCTAAGTATTACGGTAAGCGGCCTCAAGTCATTGACCTCATTTTTTCGAAATTCTACGCAGAGCAGGTGACTTGGATACTTGAGTTTGCTGCCATGCTCTCAGAGCACTATGATCAGCTTCAAATTTATAAGCAATCCGGGGGCACACTGACGGAACCCGTCACTATTTTAGCCAAAGATTTTCAAGCGAGCAAGCTGGGCTTTACAATCCAGCATTTAGACAAAACGGAGATTGCATGGGAATTTGATGCATTAAAAACAGCCATTCAAACCATGTACGCCTTTGCCATAACCAGTGAGGATGTCAGCATGAACCGCTGTGAACATTGTAATGGCTTTTATTTAGCGCTAACGGATAGGGAAAAATACTGCAGTCCGGCATGCCGAAACCGCTCAAACGTACAAAAGAGCAGGGCGCGAAAAAGCGCAAAGGAAGCCGAAGAACAGGAGGTATAAAGTGAGTACAGTAGATAGAAAAGAAGCACTACAGCGCTATAAGGAAAGGAAGTTAGTCGGTGGGATTTGTTGCATACGCAATACAGCAACTGACAAGCGTCTTATTTTTGTTGAAAACGATTTAGAAGCAGGCCGAAACCGATTCGAGTTTACCAGCAAGTCCGGGGTATGCGCCAGCTTCAAAATGCAAAGGGATTGGAAGACTCAAGGTGCTCAGGACTTTGTTTTCGAGGTCATGGAGCAGCTTGAAATGAAGGAAGACCAGACTGTGGCAGAGTTTAACGAAGAGTTGAAAATGCTTGAGGAAATGATTAAGGGGCGGTTTTTGAAGGGGGAGATGTATTAGCGAGGGGGAAGAGGTAACTTAAGCAATATATAGATAATTTTAAAGGTTTAGATAAATATTATAAAAAACATTGATTTTCACAAGCCCCCGGTATTCCAGAGGGCTTATTTTATGTGCATTATGACTTAGTGTTTTAAACGTTATAACTAAAATTGCAAAGTGCTAATTTATGTTATTTATTTTTATAAGCTTAAATGTAATAATAGGATAGTTTTAACAATTCAAATTCATTTATCGTTCATATATAATATTTTTTATGTGTGTTAAATATATTAGAAGAGGTGATTACAATATATCCAAATGGAACAATTGTTATTCTGAAAAATGCAAATAAAAAGCTCATGATATATGGAAGAAATCAAAAAAGAGATGCTGATAACAATATTTATGATTATGTCAGTTGTTTTTACCCTGAAGGCTATTTATCGCCATTGGCAAATGTGTTTTTCAATAGTAGAGACATAAAGCAGGTTATTTTTGAAGGATTTTGTGATCTAGAAGAAAAATCATTAGTTGAAAATATGATGAAAGAAAATTATCGCAATAAGAAAGGCATTAAATGATGAAACCATTTTATTTATCAGTAACAAAGCCTAGGTATTTGCAATACGAGTTGATGCCAAATGATGCATTACCTGTTTTAAAAACAAACGTGGACTTAATAGAACAAGTACTTGAGCATTTTAATTCGCTCGATAAGAAGTACTTTGTCTATTTTTTAGATGGAGATAGCTGGGGACAGCGAAATGAGTGGAAGAATAATAGATTTGTTGACAAATACGATTTTCAATTATCGAATGAATTTTTTCGAATTCCTCTGTACAAAGATTCCATTTTCCTATGGACTGATGAGTTTATCATTATAAATCCTTGTTCAATAACTAAGGATATTGATAGTGTATTAATGAGTAAAGACTTTACCATGACTAAGTTGATTTATTGCTCAGAAAAGATAGATTTTCAAACGATAGCTAAATTAAGCTATATGGTTAGAATTAAAAAGCTTATTAATCCTGGAGCATGGCATTTGATTGATGAAAAGGAGCTGTTAAATTTTGAGTATCAACAATATACAGAATATAACAAATGCAACAAATAAATTAGTCCAAAACGCACCTTATAAACAAAATCAAGAAATAGTTACAAATAAGATTTCAAGTGATATAAATAGAACAGCAATAAATAGGAGTTTTACTAAAACTGGAGGAGTAACAGGAGGGCAAGCTACTTCACAATCTGAAAACCAAATGGACGCCAAGGAAATCTCAATCTCTTCTACTGATATTATTGTTGAGAGGTCAAATTTTAGAGTGAATGGTTGTATTCCATCCAAATCAATATCTGGTCATCCAGATAATACAATTTTTATTTCAGGAACTGTTATTGAGGAGCGCTATATTACGAGTAGTGAGTACGCGGTACTTGCATCTGAAAATGGTCCTGAGAATGTGAATTATATAGTTGAGGAAACTGTTTATAAGAGAGTTACGGGTGTTGCTGATCTTAAATTTAATCTTAAAAAGGATATTTTTAGTAATAATGCGGGACTAATTAGTTTTAAGTTGACAGCTAAAGAAGATAATCCGGTGGGACAGAGTAGCTACTCGATAAAATTAATGTATGGCGATAAGTTATTAGATAGTTATAGAGTTGAAAAGAACAATATTGATAAGCGAGACATTATATTAAATGCTTATTCGGAAGATTTTACAACACCAAATGATTTTGATGCTAGCAAGCTGCACGTAGAACTTTATGGTGAAACCGAGAATATTAAAGAATTATCATTCGGAAGTGCAGAAATAAAATTATCAAAATTAAGTCATCAAGAAGTAATAGCGGACAAAATACAAAAAGGGATATTACCAAATCCCACCATAATTGAAGAGGATCAATCATTATTCAAAAAACCAACTTTTACAAGTGATAGTCTTACCGTTAGAATTCCTACTACATTTAAAGCTTCTAACAGCGATCAAACTAGAATTAGTGGTCATCCCGATAATACTATATATATAACAGGTTTAGATAAGCAGACCATAAAAAAAACTACCGGCAGCGCTTTTATAGAGACTAATTTAAGTAAATCCAATTTTGATAATAATTACGGACGAATCGATTTGAAATTAAGAATGACAGAGTCTATACCCGACGGGAAAAGTAGTTATGCTGTTAGGCTTATGTACGGGTATGATGAACTAGACAAAATTGAAGTAACACATAATAGAGATAAAATAAAGAATCTTACTTTAAATGCGTATGCAGAAGATTTTTTGGGAAACGCAACATTTGATTCACGGATGCTACATGTTGAAATATGTGCTGGAATCGAAAACGAAGGTGAGCTTGCATTTGGCTGTGCAGAACTCAACTTGACTAAAATGGATAAATATGAAGTGTATGATGAGAAAGTTAGCAGAGGTATACCAGCAATTAGTCCTTATAAACCAAATCCATCACTAGAGTCGAATACAGGAATTATTTTAACCGACAGAGAGTGTGAAGAAAAGTTTGATTATGATTATAATGTTTATCAAATGGGCTCAATTGTCGACAGTTTAATCTCGGCTGATTATTTGAATACATATATGGTGGATACGATCGATAGTATTAATGACATTAGAAGACCTGCACGTGGATTAGACGCTAATGGAAATGTGACACAGTACTATGTTACGAGTGATAACCAAGTATATCGAGGTGAGGTTGGGGATTTACGACCAGAGAAAAACTCCATTGCAATTTATGGTGATAAATATTTAAGAGTTCTTGATGACAATAAAACGGAACAAATTTTCCCTGAAATTGGAGTGTCTATTCATGAAGGATCTTCAAGTAACATAATAAGATTAAATGGAAAAACCTATTACTTAAATGAGAATGGCACCACTGATTTTGTAAAAATAGAAAGAGATTCCTACATTAGAACTGGGAATAAATTTTACTTTAAAGTGAGTGACAAGTTTGAGGAAGTAGAGATCTCAAAAGAAAACTTTTTAGCGGCGACCAATGGCTATAATACTAATCCAGTTAATCCTATAAGTAACCCTAAATCATCGCTAACTGTTAAAAAAGTATATGGACTCGACCCGAATAGAAAGCAAGTTACCTTTTATGTAAGGAAAGATAATCTTTCTTATAAAAATGAAACGAATGATGAGCGTCCAGACGAGGGGTCAATTGTAGCGGTTGATAATAAATACTTTCGAGTAAATAGTAAGCACGAAGTCGTTGACTTTACACCAGGAAAATGTACAGGGTATTATAATAAAGTTCCTAAAGAGTTCATATTAATTGATGATAAGTCCTATGATCCTGTAACTCTAAGCAGACCTAAGGATGGTACTGCAATAATAAGTGATAACGGTAAATGTTATCTTATGATTGGTGGAGAGGGTGTAGAGATACCACCTACAGATCCAAGGCATCCGTTTTATAAAACCAATTCATCCGGGAATGATATTCAGTTGAAGCGAATGAGCGCAGACACATTGATGGCTTCAGTTGGTACAATTGGTTCGTTTAGTAAGTACGAGCTATCTAGTCAGAGTATGATGCGTTTAGCAGCGGTACCACAACCCAATGAACCTAAAGGCAAAATGAATATTAATGAAAAGGTAGGATTAGCCATTAACACAGGAGTTTCTAAAGGCTTGTCGAGTGCACTAGTTAGTAAGAAAATATCTGAACAAGAACAATCAATATATTCAAATGCCTTAAGACAAAATTTAGTAAGATTCGCAAAATCACAAAGTGAAGACAACCAGAGGGCGTGGTGTGATTTTGCTTTGACAGGACGTTATAATTACTTAGATTTTACAACATCACATTTAAGTGGTAGAACTGTTGAAGAAGCACGTCAAGTGCTGGATAAGGTTAGAAATATATTTGTTAATGGCGAAAAAAGAGGTGCTAGTTTAAATGAGTGTATCGCTGAGGCTTCAACTAATGCTTTTTTAGAACTAAAAGACTTTAACGGAAAAATAACAGATAATATTAATAGTATAAATAGTGTTCTAAATAGTCACTTAGCTGGTGCACACCGAAACATTGATGATAAGTTTAATAATCTTTCAAAACAGTTAAAAGATAACATGAAAGCATTGAAAGTATCAGCTTATAAGGATCTTGTTACAGAAGATACTATTAGAATTAATTTTGCAATGGGAATTGTGAATGGATTAGCGAAACAGGTGAGTGACGCAGTTTATAATTTATCTACAACAGAAGGGCATAAAGTTCTCAAACGGTTTATTGTTAGTGCTGTAAAAAACGCAGATCAATTACAAAAAATCACAAATCCAGTTTCAACAGCATCATATGCAATTATGGCAATTAATCCAGATACAAAAGAAGGCAAAACAGTTAGAGCAGTGTATCAGCAAATTATAGATACTGCGACAGTTGCGAAAGATTGGCTCGTTAATAAAAATGGTAATGATTATGCTTTAAAAGCAGGTGAGTTTACATCTAATGTTATCGTTGATATACTTCTATCTAAAGGTGCAGCCACACTTACAGAATGTGTAAAGTTAGGTCGATTTGAAAAATAC
>JBGSUZ010000083.1:0-4236 GCA_041753235.1 Acidaminobacteraceae bacterium | reverse complement strand
TTATCTGATTTTAAATATTTTATCCAGTCCTGTGATTCCAAGTAATTTTTTAATATTGTTTTGGGCATTGACGATAGTAATATCTTTTTCAACCTTTCTGACACGCTTTAATACGCCAATGAGTACACCTAAGCCTGTGCTGTCAATGTAAGATAAACTTGCGCAATCAATCATGAGGTCTGTTTCAACTTCATTTAACATGCCGTTGATTTCTTCTTTTAGCTGATTACTGGATTGAATATCAACATCGCCTACGAGCTGTATGTCCCAGATTGATTTTTCTTCATCAAATCTCTTACTGATCTCTAAAGACATTATTGCCCCTCCTTAATAAAATAAACGCTTTTATTTTTTACCCGTTTTTATTGGTTCTAAACATTTAGATTCCAATTGGTTTCAATTTCATTATACCGACATTGGGTCAGCATTTCAAATGATATCTGAAAGTGTTGCTTAAGAGTTGATGAATTTTCTTTATTTTCCGAATTGTCTTTAAATTAATTTTTATGTTATAATTTATTTTATCATCATAAAAGGGGGTTACTACAATTGAAAAAACGCCTATTGCATTGGAAAACTGTGTTTATTCTATCTATACTATTTCTTATCGCCCTACTCTTTCAAGTTTTAAAATCTGATTTTATGGCTTTGCCTGATAGTGGGTTTAGCAGAGGTATTCAACTCGATACGATTAAGGTTGCTTCCGGTTATGACAGCTATATTCAGGAACACTTTACGACTGCTGTTAATCAAGACAAGCTCTATCTGATTGCTTCTAGTACCGACGGACTGCAAATTAAGATATTTGACAGTCAGGCCCAGCTTCTCGACAGTTTTTTATTACCTAATTATAAGGGATTTTCAAAAATCAAAGCTGATTTTATGGGCAATAATCTCATACTAAATACTTTCACTGCGAATAGCAATGAATTCTTGAGTCTGACAATTGACATTGATTCAAAAAAAGCAACGGAAGAGAAAAAGGCCATTATTGAAGATCATAGAGCTTTAGTACTTGCCTCAGATTTTATTCTCTATGGAACAGATGACTTATTAAAGTTAACGACACTTTCTAGCACCTTTGAATTAGCTCGACCTAAATACTTAGAAACACTTGCTTATACAATTGATCCTGAAGACAATAGTTTATGGGTGACTTATACTGAATTTGTAGATGCTCAGTACCAACTAAATGTAAAACACTTAAGTAAGGATTATCAGGTTCTCGCAGATTATCAATCTCTCTATAGTTTTAATACAAGTGGTTCTGATAAACCTAGTGAATTAGCTATTCATACTAGAGGCAACGAGCTTCAAATTCTTTCTGTTCTTAGAAATCAAAAAATGGGTGTCAATGCGGCTTATTTGATTAAAATGCCTAAGGATAAAAGCTCGGAGCCAAGTGTTAAAATATTCAACGCTTATAATTATGCACTTCAGCCTCAGTTTCATGATTTTGACAAAGGGACTCAGCTGATTATTTCGTCAAAAACGAATATTGGTAAAGTGGAAATAGGGGCAAATGGCTCTTTTGAAAATCTGATTTTACTTTCCCCCGATTTAGAATCCGCACAGGCACTTACGAAGAGTACTACCGCCTCTCTATTGCCCCAAATCAGCAAAATAGGTGATTTTAATTATCTTTGCTATGTTCAGGTCAGTCAAGGTATAGGACGTATTTACCTCAGTTCGGATAAACCATCCTTAATTGAAAGAAGCATGCACTCTAGTTTCAATGAAAATGCGAATATACTAATGACGACCTTAACGACTTTCCTGCCGCTTCTATATATTGGCCTCATTGCAGAAGCCTACGTCTTAACACCTGTAATGATAGTTGTCATTCTTATCTCCATGTTCTTTCTAACTTGGGCAGAACGTAACAGTACAAAACTTCTGATGGCGGCAATTGCTTTACATTTAGCAGCAAAAAACTTCTTTATATTTAAGCACATTATACAATCTCCTGAGGTTTTTAGTAATTTTCCTAACTTTTTAAATAGCCCTTTAAAGCTGTTTATGTGGGGAATTGCCATGAGTGCTTCTGCACTTTACTGCCTCTGGGACTTTAGAAAAAGACATACGCATTCACATTATTTGCTACAGTACTTTGTCTTTAATCTTATTGACCTCACCTTATTTACAATGCTCTTTACACCTTATTATCTTTTGATTTAATACAAAAAAAGAGAGCCTTTTAAAAAAGGCTCATCAAAATATCTAAATATATTAAAGGGGGCTATGGCATATATATAGCCCCTTTTTTTAATTTTAAACACTATTCTATTCTATTTTGTTTTCCAAAGTATTTTCTACTTCTTCCTCTTCGTCATCAAGTTCTCTTTCGGCAATACGCGCTGTTGATGTAACAACGGTTTCACTGTCAGTTTTCATAAGCATGACACCGCTGGTTGAGCGGCCCATCTTTGAAATATCTGCTACTTTTATACGAATCAGAATCCCTTGGTTATTGATGATCATGATTTCTTCATCTTCTTTGACGATACGTGCGCTGATTACATTACCCGTCTTAGCGGCTAGATTATAGGTCTTAATCCCTTTTCCGCCTCTTGTTTGAGTTCTGTATTCATCAAGGTCTGTTCGCTTACCAAAACCATTCTCACTGATAACGAGTAATGTACTCTCTTCACGAACAATTTCCATACAAACAACGGTGTCATCTACATCTACGTAAATACCTCTAACACCAGTAGCACTTCTTCCCATTTCCCTAACATCATCTTCAGAGAAACGAATAGACATGCCTTTTGTTGTAACGACGATTACGTCATCGCTACCAGTTGTCTCTCTGACGCTCATTAATTCATCCCCTGGATTGAGGTTAATGGCAATCAAACCAGACTTTCTTGATGTATCAAACTTATTTAGTGCTGTCTTTTTAACGACACCTAACTTTGTCATGAACATCAGATAGCCCGTATCAAAGGCTTTGATAGGAATAACGGCTGAAACCGTTTCATTAGGCTCAAGTTGAATCAAATTAACGACAGCTGTACCTCTTGACATACGGCCACCCTCTGGAATTTGGTAAGCTTTTAAGCGGTATACCTTACCAAAGTTTGTAAAGAACAGGAGGTAGTCATGTGTAGACGTGGTGTAAAGATTTTCAACAAAATCTTCTTCTTTTGTCGTGACACCTGTTTTGCCTCTGCCGCCACGTTTTTGAGAAGTATAGGTTGTTGCTGGGACTCGCTTGATATAGTTGTGATGTGTCAATGTAATGACCACATCTTCTTCTTCAATGAGGTCTTCTGCATCAAGTTCATCATAGTTGATCATGATCTTCGTGCGGCGCTCATCGCCATATTTTTCTCTGATGCGGAGTAAATCTGTGCGGATGATGTCCATGAGTAGATTCTCATCGGCTAGGATTGCTTGAAGTTCTGTAATGGTTACCATGAGCTCTTTATACTCATTTTCTATTTTGTCTCGCTCAAGTCCTGTGAGGCGTTGAAGTCTCATTTCCAGAATTGCTTGGGCTTGAATCTCAGATAAGGTAAATCTGTCAATTAACTTTGCCTTTGCGTCCGCAGTATTGTCTGCACTCTTGATGAGTTCAACAATTTCGTCAATGTTGTCCAGGGCGATACGAAGACCTTCTAAGATATGTGCTCTTTCAAGCGCTTTTCTGAGGTCATATTGGACTCTTCTGGTTTCAACATTTTTCTGATGCTTGATGTAATGACTGAGTACTTCATACAGATTGAGCACCTTCGGCTCGCCTTGAACTAAGGCGATCATAATGACACCAAACGTAGTCTGGAGTTGGGTGTGTTTATATAATTGATTGAGTACGACACCCGAATTGGCATCTCTTCTGAGTTCGATGACTACGCGAATACCTTCACGGTTTGTCTCGTCTCGGAGGTCTGTAATACCGTCGATTTTTTTGTCTCTTACCAAATGCGCTATATCTTCGAGGAGCTTAGATTTGTTGACTTGGTAAGGTATTTCAGTCACGATGATAGACTGCTTGCCGCGGCCATTGTCTTCAATTTCAGCCTTTGCACGGTTAAGTACTCTGCCCTTACCCGTTCTGTAGGCGCGTTTGATACCTTCAACACCCATAATTTCTGCTGATGTTGGGAAATCTGGACCTTTAACGATGTCGATTAAATCTTCCACATCACAGTCTGGATCGTCAATCATTTTGATGATGGCGTCTACGATTTCACGTAGGTTATGTGG
Organism: Acidaminobacteraceae bacterium; assembly: GCA_041753235.1. Classification (GTDB taxonomy): domain Bacteria; phylum Bacillota; class Clostridia; order Peptostreptococcales; family Acidaminobacteraceae; genus JBGSUZ01. The sequence continues at coordinate 27 of JBGSUZ010000083.1, read as the reverse complement.
TGGAATGGATGTCGCCATACCAACTAG
>JBGSUZ010000082.1:0-4864 GCA_041753235.1 Acidaminobacteraceae bacterium | reverse complement strand
AGAAACTTGATAATCTGGTATTTCACCATTTGTTAGGCCTGTTACGAAGAAGTTGATTTCCTCTGTGCTGAGTTCAAGACCATCTCTTTTTTTAGCAATAATGTCATACATTCTCATAGTTCATCGACCATCCTTATCTATATTTTTATCATTATAAAAAATAAAAAACAAAAAGAGGCCCCGTACCCAAAACGGAACCCCTCTCGTGAGTTTCTATACCCAAACGGTACTATAAAATTTGTAAGCTTGTATTACTTTAATATTGGAACAATGTTTTTGATGAGTGTTGTGAAAGTTTTCTTAACCATGTTAGCTGTCTCTACAACTTCACCGTGGTGTAATGGTTGATCAAGAATACCAGAAGCCATGTTTGTAATGCATGAAATACCGGTAACTTTCATACCCATGTGGTTTGCTACAAGAGCTTCTGGCACTGTAGACATACCAACGGCATCTGCGCCAAGAACGCGAAGCATTCTAACTTCAGCAGGTGTTTCGTATGAAGGACCTGTGGTCATAGCGTAAACGCCTTCTTGCATACGAATGCCGTGTTTTTTAGCAAGTGCTCTGATTTCAAGGTTTAATGCCTTGTTATAGACGTTTGAAGCATCAGGGAATCTTGGGCCATCCTTTTCATCGTTTTTGCCGATGAGTGGGTTTGTGCCTGCGAAGTTGATGTGGTCTGTGATAAGCATTAAATCGCCTGGGATGTAAGCTGTGTTCACGCCACCAGCTGCATTTGTTAAAAGCAAGTTCCTAACGCCAATTGCTTTCATTACTTTCACTGGGAAAGTACAAGTCTGCATGCTGTAACCTTCATAGAAGTGGAATCTGCCTTGCATAGCGATAACGTTTCTACCTTCAAATTGACCAATGACGAATTGACCAGCATGACCTTCTACAGTCGAAACTGGGAAGTGTGGAATGTCATTGTATTTGATTTTGATAGGGTTTTGAATCTCGTCTGCTAAGTCACCAAGGCCTGAACCGAGGATTAATGCTACTTCTGGCTCAAAAGGTAATCTTTCTTTGATGTAAGCTGTTGCTTCTGCAAGCATTACGCTCGCATCGATGGTAAGGTTTTTTTCTGACATTTCATTTCCTCCTTAAACCGAGTTGCTAAACGACGTCCTATAGGGTATTCCCTATTTCAAGATTAATGACTTGAAGGATTCGCCGATTTCAGGTTTTTCTATATTTAAGAGATCCGATACAGTTGCAGCAATGTCGGCAAAAGTTTTTCTAGTGCCGAGGTCTACGCCTGCTTTTACGGATTTACCGTATACCAAAATTGGAATGTATTCTCTTGTATGGTCTGAACCTTTGTAACCAGGGTCATTACCGTGGTCAGCTGTGAAGATGATTAAGTCGTCTTCTTTAAGGTTAGCTAAGAGCTCAGGAATTCTTGCATCTAAGTCTTCAATGGCTTTTTGGTAACCAGGAATGTCTCTTCTGTGACCATATTTTGAATCGAAATCTACAAGGTTCGAGAAGATGATGCCTTTTGAATCTGTTTTAAGGTATTCAATAGTTTTGTCTACGCCGTCCATGTTGTCAACGGTGTGTACGTCTTCTGTTATACCAACCCCATTAAAGATGTCGACGATTTTACCAACTGCTTGTACATCAAGGCCTGCTTCTTTTGCATGGTCAAGTACAGTTTTTCTGAATGGGCTAAGCGAGTAGTCTCTTCTGTTTGAAGTTCTTTCATACTTGCCGTCTTTGCCGACGAAAGGTCTGGCAATAACTCTGGCAACTTGATCTTCACCCATAAGCAACGCTCTTGCAATTTCACACATTTTATAAAGTTCTGGAAGCGGTACAACGTCTTCGTGACAAGCAATTTGGAATACACTGTCTGCTGAAGTGTAGACAATTGGGCTACCTGTTTTAACATGTTCGTCTCCGAGGTCATCTAAAACTGCAGTGCCAGAATAAGGCTTGTTGCAAAGTGTTTTTCTGCCAATTTGTGCTTCAAAAGCGTCCATGATATGTGGCGGGAAGCCATCTGGGTAAGCTTTGAAAGCTTCTTTAAGATAAAGGCCTGCAATTTCCCAGTGACCAGTTGACGTGTCTTTGCCGTTTGATACTTCAGCAGAACGTCCAAATGCGCCAATTGGAGCAGGTGTTTTTGCTATATAATCAATGCCTTCGATGTGACCGAGGCCCAATTTTACCAAGTTAGGAATATTAAAATTGTCTGTAGCTCTTGCAATGCTGCCAAGTGTATTGACGCCTATATCACCAAATGATTCTGAATCTGGGAGTGCCCCAATTCCGATACTGTCCATAACAAAAATAACCACGCGATTTACCATGTTACAAAACCTCCTTGCTAATGTTTGAAGAGCTGCTAAGCTCTTGGATGGGCTTTCTCGTACACACTTTTTAACGAGCTTTTGCTGAGTTCTAAATACATTTGAGTACTGGAAGCATCGACATGCCCCATCATTTCCTGAACGGATTTGAGGTCTGCACCATTCTGTATTAGATGCGTTGCAAATGAGTGTCTTAAAGTATGTGGGGTAATGCTTTTTTCAATGTGTGCTTCGTTTGCATAATGTTTAATTAATTTCCAAAAGCCTTGCCGAGTCAATCTTGAACCGGCATAGTTGAGAAATAGTGCTTCTTCTTGCTTGTTAGCAGGTTTCAGCAGGTGTTCTCTGCCAGACTCTATGTATTGCTCTAACGCATCCCTTGCCACTTTGACCATTGGAATAACTCTGTCATTCGCAGAACCAGCGCTTTTAATAAACGATAGCTGTAAATTGACATGTGTTACGTTGAGTGCAACTAACTCAGAAACTCGAAGTCCAGAGGCATATAATAGTTCAAGCATGGCTTTGTCTCTTTGTCCTGAGGGTTTACTCACATCTGGAAGACTTAAAAGCTTGTCAACTTCTTCCGGGGTTAAAATTTCCGGGAATTTTTTTTCAACTTTTGGACTTTGCAAATGAAGTGCTGGATTCTCTGTTATCAAATGTCCGTAGTACATATACCCAAAAAATGACCGAAGAGATGCAGCAAAGCGAGAAATTGTCGCATTTGATTTACCGCGACTTTCAAGCGCACTCATATAGCGCATCAGATCTGTATGACTTATTTCATTGGGCTCTGCGATTTGCAGGGTTTCTAAAAAATCACAGAAATCTCGGATATCTCGATTGTAAGACTCTAACGTATTGGGCGAAAGGCCTTTTTCGATCTTAATGTAATCTAAGTAGCTTGCTGCGATTTGTCTCATCCATATGCCTCGCATTTCCTGTTCTATCTTGTTGTACGAAAATAACAAGTTGTTTTTTAGGAACATAAACATTATACAATCAAATTTCAGTTTTTCAAAGAGATTTTAATTATTTGAACGCTTGTTTTTTTTCTTGTTTTTGTACATCTCAGTATCAGCTTCTGCAATCAAGTCCAGTGCACTGTTGTGCCTTACTGGGTTATATTCAACAAGTCCATGGGAAATGCCTATTTTAAAACCAAGTTCACCAGACAAGTTCAATCGATTTAAATAGACATTGATTTGAGTCATGACTTCCTCTGCTCTATATTGTGGACAGTCCGGCAGTACTAAAACAAATTCATCGCCACCAAAGCGCATGGCACCGTCCGTATCTCTGATGCTTGCTCTAATGACCTCTGCAATTTTTTCGATTAAGTGGTCACCTGCGTGATGACCGTACTTGTCATTAACCACTTTTAAGTCGTTAACGTCAACGAAGGCTATCGTCAATCTTTGTCCAGAAAGTTTCGCGTGGTTAAATGACTTTCTGAGTAAATTCATGCCGGCACTTCGTGTCATGAGACCTGACAAGGGGTCATTTTCAGCCATACGAGAGACTCGGTTAAACTTGTGTTTAAAACAGAGATTATAGATGGTTAAATAGCCTACTGAGTAGAGTGACAAAGCCATCATGTAATAGCCAAGTATTATTAGCTGTGGTAGATCTTCTATCGCTACAAGTGCTTCCCAATTTGCAGTCAAAAATGAAAATAACCAAAGTGAAATAAGCACAAAAACGATTGCTAGTGAGATTATTGTAAGGCGCACAGGATTGATCATTGCACGTGATAAGCCTACTTTGTGTCTAATTTTACTATATAAAAAACGAAGTGACATGGCAAAAATAATAAGACACAAATAATAAAACAGTTTGTCGAGCCAGTTGCTGGACTGCCAAAATTCAATTGGATTTAAGTATCGATGTTGCCACAACAGGATGTTGGTTACAGCAAAAAGCTGTGAAGCTGTAAGAATCAGAAAGCTTTGAAGTGAAAAAAAAGCACTGGCTTTTACGTCGTATTTTAGTAAGCTATTGGTAATTACAATCAACAATGCGTAAAAAATTAAAAGATGACTTACAAATCTTATATCCAATAAGAAATGCATAAGATAAATAAAAGCAAAGAAAACTCCAAGATTGAGCTTCGAGTCTTTCTTTTTTATGACAAACAAATGGTAAATAATAACAAATGAAAATGTTTCAAGCAAGGCAATAAAAAGTTTGGAGAGCAATAACATCATAATCATAAGCCTCCTGGTTAATTTCCAACTTTTATTTTCTCCGAAAGCAATGCAATAAATTCAGAATTGGTTAGCTTTGCGTGTTCTCCTTTTAGGCGGTGTCCGAAACATTTGGATAAAGCATCGGGGTTGCCTTGTTGGAGTGTCAATTCTATTGAATTTCTGATTGCTCTTTCAACTCGGCTTGGTGTTGAATCGTGCTGCTCAGCAATCACGGGATATAAAGTCTTTGTTATTTTATTCATAAACTTGGCATCTTGCAGAACCATGCAAATGGCATCCTTAATAAAAGTATAACCAATGGTATGAGCTGGAACACCAAGGTCTTGCAGGACA